>VBCS01000135.1 GCA_005888955.1 Betaproteobacteria bacterium | reverse complement strand
GAGATGTCGTCGAAGGGCAGCGGCGCCTGCACGGCCGCGACGCCGACGCGCGCCAGCGCTGCGCACCAGGCCGGCGCACTGGCCCGGATGAGCTGGTTGACCGCATCGACCCACAAGGTGACCTCGTCACCTACCGCATCGCGCACCGTGCGCGTCCGCTCGAGATCGGCTTCGAGCGGCAATGCACCGAGCTTCATCTTGACCGCCGTGAATCCTTGTTCCACATCCGCTTCGAATTCGTGCGCAAGATCGTTCACGCTTGAGCCGTCGCGGTACAACCCGCCGCTCGCGTAGACCGCCGCGCGGCCCGTGCTGCCGCCCAGCGCGCGCCACAGGGGCTGCCCCGCCGCTTGCGCTGCGAGGTCCCACAGCGCGATATCGATCGCACTTTCCGCCGCGGCAGCTACCCACGGTTCCGTTGCGCCGGCGGATACCGATTCGAGCTGCGAAGAGATCGGCATCCGGAGCAAGGGATCCCGTCCGAGCAATGCCGGTGCGCAACGGCGTGCCAAATAGTCGAGCACAAACGCGATCCGCGGTTGCTGCGACCACGCCTCACCGACGCCGCTCAAGCCGCTGTCGGTTTCGAGAATCAGCAGTGGCGCCCGCCGCTCGTGCCAGCGGAACGCTGGATTCCACGACCGTCCATCAAGGCGACGGCGGAACTCGAGCACCTTCACGCCGATGATCTTCATCGCACAGGCCCTTCCGCATCCGCACCTAGAACGCACGCTCCGTAAAGCGCGCCAGGAACGCCTGTGTACGCTCCTTCGTCGGATGCTTGAGGACGTCGTCCGCGGTGCCGGTCTCATAAACGATGCCATCGGCGATGAACACGACGCGATCGGCGAAGTGATACGCGAAACCGAGCTCGTGCGTGACCAGGAGCATCGTCCGTCCTTCCTCGGCCAGCGCGTGGATCACGCGCAGGACCTCGCCCACCAGCTCCGGATCGAGCGACGAGGTCGGCTCGTCGAACAACAGCACTTCCGGGTCCATCGCCAGCGCGCGGGCGATCGCGACCCGTTGTTGCTGTCCGCCGGAAAGCTTCCCCGGATACGCATGGAGCTTGTCCTGCAGCCCTACCTTCGCCAGCTGTTCGGTGGCACGCGAGCGCGCCGCCCCCTTGGGTGTGCGCTTCACCGTGATCAATCCTTCCATGACGTTCTCGAGCACGGTCATGTGCGGGAACAGGTTGAACTGCTGGAACACCATGCCCACTCGCGTGCGCACCTCGCATAGTTCACTCTCGGAGTAGGTCCGCGCTGCGCCACCATCGTTCGCCCGGCCTTCTGTGCCGAGCAGCTTGCCGTCGAGCTCGATGGTCCCGTCGCTCGGCATCTCCATGAAATTCAAGCAGCGCAGGATCGTGCTCTTTCCCGAGCCACTCGCCCCGATGATAGCGATGCGCTCGCCCCGTTTCACCTCCAGGTCGACGCCCTTGACTACGTGCAGGTCGCCGAAGCGCTTGTGCAGGTTGCGGATGCGGATGACGGTATCGCTCATCGGATTTCGCTCGACATCAATCGCGCGCCGCAAGGCGGCGTTCAAGACGGGCCGACAGGTAGCTACCAGGATAGATCAGCACGAAGTACACCAGCGCAACAACCGTCAAGATCTCTAGCGGCCGATAGTAGGTCGAGCTTAGGAGACGGCCCTGATACATGAGCTCATTCACGGCCAGCAGCGACGCGAGCGACGTCACCTTGGCCAGTTCGATGCCCCGGTTGGTAAACGCCGGCAGCATGCGCTTCAAGACCTGAGGAAGAATCACGCGCCGCATTGTCATCGCCCGCGTCATGCCGATCGCCTTGGCACCTTCCCATTGACCGCGCGCGATTGACACGATGCCCCCACGGAAGATCTCCGCGCAATAGGCCGACGTATTCAACGTGAGGCTCAGCGCCGCGGCGGTGAAGGGAGAAAGCTGCGCTCCGAGGACGATCGGAAAAGCGTAGTAGAACCAGATGAGCTGCACCAGCACCGGGGTATTGCGGAATATCTCGACGTATCCGATCGCCGGTGCATTGAGCCAGCCGCGGCTCGACACGCGGGCGAGGCTGACCGCGAACCCGAGCGAGAGACCGATCGCGAACGCAAGGATCCACAGCTCGATCGTGACCACGAGCCCGCGCAGCAGGAGCGGGAAACTGTCGAGGATGACCTTGAAGTCCCACGTGTATTCCATTGCCGTCTCGTTTAACCCACGCGTGCGAGTCGATACTCGACCAGGCGCATCAGGTTGCTGGCTGCGAACAGCACGATGAAGTACATGATGGCGATGGTCGTGTAAACCTCCATCGGCCGGTACGTGATGCTGTTCACCTGCATCGCCTGGTACAGCAACTCGGCATAGGCGAGCGACGACGCCAGCGCGGTGGTCTTGGTCAGCTCGAAGGAGCGATCGACGAAGGGCGCCACCATCCGCCGCAACGCCTGCGGCAGGATTACGCGGCGCAGCACCGCGCGATAATTCATGCCGAGTGCCTTCGCGCCTTCCCACTGGCCGCGCTCAATCGACACGATTCCGCCGCGAAACACTTCGGCATAGAACGCGCCTGACTGCGTCGACAACGCGAGCACTGCGGCCGTGAACGGCTCGAACGAAAGCCCGATCAAGATCGGAAGCGCGTAGAAGAACCAGAAGAAATGCACGATCGGCGGCGTATTGCGATAGAACTCCACGAATGCCGTCGCGGGGGTGCGCAGCGCGCGGCGATGCGATAGCCGCATCAGCGCGACCACGAAGCCGACGATCACGCCCAACACGATCGAGACCAGCGCGAGCTCGACCGTGCCAATCAGCCCGACGATGAGCAAGTCGAAGTGACTCCAGACCGCGGCGAAGTCCCACTGGTATTGCATCGCCGCTTCCTACGCTCGCGTTGCTCGAGCCACGCGTTACGACGACGATCCGGACCGGCGGCTCACGCGCCGAAGCCCGCGTCTCGCCTTACGTTCGCCTACTTCCATTGCTCCTTGATGATCGGCGGTGCCTTCTTCGCGTCGATGTTCCGGAACGCGAGGAATTCCTCGTAGAACTTCTGCGTCTCGCCGCTCTTGTAGTACTTGTCGAATTCCTTGTCGAGGAAGTCGCGAAAGGTCTTGTCGTCTTCGCGCCGGATGCCGGCGCTGGTGGCGAGCGCCACGACTGGCTGTGGTATGACAACCGACCCCTTCTTGACGCGCGCCTGCTGCATGACCAGCGCCGGGTGGTAGAACGCTGCGGCGTCGACGCGTCCTGAATAGAACGCGGCGATCGCCTCGTCCATGTTCTGGAAGCGCTCGATCTTGGCCTTGGTGAGCCGCTTGGTGAGATCGCGATCGGGCGCAGTGCCCAAGGTTACGGCGATTTTGACATTGTCGCGATCGAGATCGGCCCAGTTGCTCGCCGGCAGGCCCTCTCGCGCCAACACGCCCTGCGCGTACCAGAAAAACGGCGCATCGGGAAAATCGACCGCCTTCTTCCGCTCGTCGGTCGCGTCGAGCACGAACATGACGTCGATCTGATTTGCCTGGATGGCGGCGACCGAATTGCCCCATGTCGTTTCGACCGGCACGAGCTTGACGCCGAGATCCTTGGCAATCTGCTGGCCCATCCGGTATCCGATGCCGCTCCATTGACCGGTTGCCGGATCCTTGAAGTACCACGGTTCGCCGGGTGTGACGCCGATGCGCAACTCGCCGCGCTGCTTGATCTGCTGCCAGGTCGACGTCGGCTGCTGCGCCAATGCGATGCCCGTCGCAAATGCGCCGAGCGCGATTGCGACTACGATTCGCGCGTATATCCTGTTGCTGATGCTGCTCATTTGACTCTCCTCGGTTTGCGCGATACGAAAAAACGCTGTGCCCCTATACTACATTAACAGCATTCCGCCTTCTCCGACGGCGTGCTTCGCGTTCGAGGAGTTCGCCGGTGCGCGGCTCGACGTGTTTGCGAATCGTTTATCTCAGCTCGAGGGTTGCGGCAGCGCGAGTGCCCCGCGCCAGCGCGCCGAGACTTCGGCGAGCTTTACCGGCGGTCTGGCAACCAGCGGTCGCGCGGTCTCGCGCACCATGCGCTTGTCGCGCTCATCGGTGATGTATTCGACGGGCGATTTTCCGTCGATCCGGGCGAGGAACAGGCCGGCGAGCAGGCTCGCGATGCGGCTCTCGATCTCCGCGCGCGGTTCCCACGTCACGGCTTCGAGATAGGCATCGGAAAAAGCGGCATAACAGGCAAGAAATGCAGCCGCCGACTGCGGCCTGGCGACGCACTTCAGCAAGAAGTGGTTGAGGCAGAACGCCGCATCGAACGCGGGATCTCCGTACCACGCGCACTCCGCGTCGAGGAATACCGGTCCCTTGGGCCCGAGCAGGATGTTCTTTGGACTCACATCTCCATGCACCAGCGCGATCCGGGTCTGCGCCGTGCGTTCGGAAAGCCCGCGCAGCGAACGTTCGAGGTCGGGATGACGAAGAGCCGTTG
>VBCS01000524.1 GCA_005888955.1 Betaproteobacteria bacterium | reverse complement strand
TTCCGGCATCCATTTCCCGGCCCGGGCCTGGGCGTGCGCATTCTGGGCGAGGTGACGCGCGAGCGTGCCGAGCTGCTGCGCCGTGCGGACGCGATCTTCATCGAGGAATTGCGTCGCGCCGGCTGGTACGATCAGGTCGCGCAGGCCTTCGCCGTGTTCCTGCCGATCCGCTCGGTCGGCGTCATGGGCGACGGGCGGACGTACGAGCATGCGGTCGCGTTGCGCGCAGTGCAGACGACCGATTTCATGACCGCGCACTGGGCCCCGCTGCCGCACGAGCTGCTCGCCGGTGTCTCGCGGCGGATCACCAACGAAGTGCGCGGCATCAACCGTGTCGTGTATGACATATCCGGGAAACCGCCTGCGACCATCGAATGGGAATAGACTTCAAGAGTTGCTGCGCGCCCCGATGGGTTTGTCGTGCTTATTTGGCCGATGAGGCTCGCCCCTCGCCGTACCTCTCATGTACTGTCTCGGGGCTCGCTGCGGGCCCTCATTTGTCAACTGAGCCACTCGGGGCTGCTCGCAACGCTCTTGAGACCGCTTGTACGAACGATGAAGCGTGAGCTTTTCTCTTCGGGGACGCCGTGGGAGCCGATCGTCGGTTATTCGCGAGCGGTGAGGGTCGGGAACCAGATCTGGGTTTCGGGAACGACCGCGACCGACGGCGAGGGACACATCGTCGGCAAGGACGACGCATACCGCCAGACCCGGCAGGCGATCGCGAACATCGAGCGCGTGTTGGCGCAGGCGGGCGCTCGGCTTGCCGATGTCGTGCGCACGCGCATCTATGTGACTGACATCGCGCAATGGGAAGCGATCGGCCGCGCACACGGCGAGGCCTTCGCCGCCACGCGACCCGCGACGGCGATGGTCGAGGTGAGCCGTCTGATCGATGCCGATATGCTGGTTGAGATCGAAGCCGACGCCGTTCTCGGCAGCAGCAGCGGATCGCAGGCGTGACGCGAGCGCGGTGAACGCCAGGAGTGAAACGCCCGCGCCGTACGGACCGCCAGCCGCGCCGGAGGCCGAGCGCTGGATGCGCGAGGCGCTGGCGCTGGCCCACGCGGCGCAGGATCGCGGCGAAGTTCCAGTCGGCGCCGTTGTCGTGCGCGACGGAGCGATCGTCGGCCGCGGCGGGAACGCCCCGATCGCCGCCAACGACCCGACCGCGCATGCTGAAATCGCGGCACTGCGCAGCGCCGCTGCGGCACTCGGCAATTATCGTCTTCCCGACTGCGATCTCTACGTCACGCTCGAACCGTGCGCGATGTGCGCCGGCGCGATCATGCACGCCCGCGTCCGCCGACTCGTGTTCGGCGCACGCGATCCGAAGACGGGAGCCTGCGGCAGTGTGATCGATCTGTTTGCGGAGGCGCGGCTCAACCACCACACGCGCGTGACCGGCGAGCTTCTCGCGACCGAATGCGGCGCGCTGCTGTCGGCTTTCTTCGCCGCGCGGCGCGCGAACGCATAGGTTCCTAAAGATGCATGCCAGCATCTATATCGACCGGCAGCGGCTCGATCTCCTCGACAGCGCCGGCCGCATCGTCAAGACCTATCCGGTATCGACGGCGAAGAACGGTCCGGGCGAGCGCTACGGCAGCGAATGCACTCCGCGTGGCGTACACAGCGTGCGCGCGAAGATCGGCGCCGGTTGCCCGGGGAACACCGTATTCGTCCGGCGCCGGCCGACCGGGGAAATCTGGACACCTGAGCTCGCACGGAAACATCCGCACCGCGACTGGATGCTGACGCGCATCCTGTGGCTTTCGGGCCGCGAGCGCGGCTTCAACCGCGGCGGCGACGTCGACTCGCTGCGGCGCAAGATCTACATCCACGGCACCGGTGACGAAGCAACACTTGGCGTCCCGGCTTCACACGGCTGCATCCGCATGAGCAATGCCGGCCTTGTCGAGATTTTCGATCGCTTGGCCGTAGGGGCCGAGGTGGATATCGTCGAGTCGAGCGCGTCGCCATTCCGCGTGCGGGTCGCCGATTGGGAACGCGACGGGGCGCCGTTGCGACGGATTCGCCACGACGTCTTCGTGCGCGAGCAAGGCGTCCCCGAAGCTCTCGAACGGGATGGTTGTGACGCGGACTGCCGTCACGTCGTTGCCAACGACGAAAAGGGCGCGGCGATCGGCTGTGGCCGGCTGTTGCCCGACGGCAGCATCGGCCGCCTCGCGGTGGAACGCGCGTGGCGCGGGCGTGGGATCGGTAGTTCGATCCTGTCACGACTGGTCGACCTTGCGCGCAGCACGGGTTGCGAGCGCGTCACGCTCAACGCGCGTACCGACGCGGAGACCTTTTATGTGCGGCACGGCTTCGCCGCCGCGGGCGCGGAATTCACCGAGGCCGGCATTCGCCATCGGCGGATGGAGCGCGTGCTCGCACACGCGACCGTGCCGCCAGCGGCCGCCGAGCCGCGGGCGGCAGCGAGGGGGAAGGCCAAATGAGCAGGATTTGCGCCGAACGCATGACTGCGCGGATCGACGGCGAGCTCGTCGTGTTTCTGATCGGCATGCGGATCAACCGGCTCTGGAAAGTGCATAAGTGGCTGCCGGTGGCGCGGGCGATGCCGCGCATGATCAGGGAGCTCTCGACGCAACGGGAGCACGGCTTTCTCGGTGTCGAGCAATGGTTCGGAAACCCGACGCTCATGCTGCAGTACTGGCGGTCTTTCGAAGCGCTCGAGCGCTATGCGAAGAATCGGTCGGCGCAGCATTTGCCGGCGTGGGCGGCGTTCAATCGTGCGGTCGGATCGGGCGGGGATGTCGGCATCTGGCACGAGACCTACCGCGTCCGACCCGGAGACTACGAATGCATTTACAACAACATGCCCTTGTTCGGCCTCGCGAAGGCGACCGGCGCGGTCCCGGCATCGGGGCGATTCGAATCGGCGCGAGGCAGGATAGGTGAGCGCCGCGCCGAGCCACCCCTTTCGCCGTCACAATGAAGCGCCGGATTTGAGCATCCACGTCGATCGTCTCGACCATCTGGTACTGAC
>VBCS01000132.1 GCA_005888955.1 Betaproteobacteria bacterium | reverse complement strand
TTTTTCTCACCGTATCGAAGAGACCGCCGGGCCTTGGCGACGCAGGTGCGAACGTCAGCCGCCGGCCGTGCTCGTAGCTGTAAAGACGGTGAAGCAGATCGGCCTTCTGGTCGTACCAGGTGATGCCGAGATCGGGAGTATCGAAAACTTCGCGCAGCTTGTCGCCAACCAGGTCGACGATCGCCTGGAAGTCCAGCTCCGCGGCGAGCCCCTGCTGGATCGAGTTGATGATCGCGAGCTCCGCGTTGCGCTGCTCGGTCTCCTTGAGCAAGCGCTGCGTTTCGTCGAACAGGCGCGCGTTCTCCAGTGCGACACTCATGCTGTTGGCGAGCGTCTGCAGCAGGCGCAGGTCGGCATCGCTGAAAGCGTGCTCGCGCTCCATGTCGACGAGGTCGATCATCCCGCGAACCTGGTCGCCCGCAACCAACGGCACCATGAGAAGCGATTTCTCCATGTCGGTGCCCGGCAGGACCCGAGAGCCGTGCTTTTCCACGGCTTGCGCCATATGCTCGTTGATGAGCAGCGTTTCGCGCGTACGGATGACGTGCGAAGCAAATCCGCGCTCGGTGAGCTGCTGAGACGGGACCTCGACGCGCTCCCAGTGCTCGTACATGTACGGGTAGTGGAGGAGATTGGTTTGCGGGTCGTAGATCCGGATCGCCATGTCGCGGTTGCCGAAGATCTCCCGAATCTTGTCGCCGACCGCGTCGTAGATGCCCTGGATGTTGAGCTCGGCTGCCAGCGCCGCCTGCACGCTGTTGATGATTGCAAGCTCGGCGTTGCGTTGCTCGGTTTCCTTCAGCAGGCGCTGCGTTTCATCGAAGAGGCGCGCGTTTTCGAGCGCGACTCCCATGCTAGCCGCAACAGTGCTGACCAGGCGGACCTCAGCCTCGCCGTAGGCGTTCTCGCGCTGGTGATCCTCAATCACGATCGATCCGAGAAGGCGATCGCTGCCGAGGATGGGGACCATGACCGTTGAATGGCCCGTGTCGGTACCCGGAATGGTTTTGATCCCCAGCACCGCGTACTCGGCGCGGCTGTTCGCAACAATTGGCTGGCGCGTCTCCACCAACTTGGACCAGACGCCGCCTGGCTCGGGTGTCGCAGGCGGCACGCTGATCCGCACCCCATGCTCGTAGGTGTATAGGTAGTGAGACAGATTGGCCTTCGTGTCGAACCAGCGAATGCCGAGGTCGCCCGTGTGGAACACTTCGCGCAATTTGTCCCCGACCAGGTCGATGATGGCCTGGAAGTCGAGCTCGGCGGCCATGCCCTCCTGGATGCTGTTGATCACCGCCAGTTCGGTGGCGCGCTGCTCGGTTTCCTTCAGCAGGCGCTGCGTCTCATCAAAGAGCCGCGCGTTCTCGAGAGCCGTGCCCAGCGAGGCGGCGATGGTCGTCAGCAGGCGCAGCTCTGATTCGCCGTAAGCGTTCTCGCGTTC
>VBCS01000134.1 GCA_005888955.1 Betaproteobacteria bacterium | reverse complement strand
CGGCGGATGCAAGCAGAGTACGCGGCGATTTCGCGAGCTCGCTCGCCGTCGCGGCCACCGACGGCACGGTACGCAAACGCTTCACCGACGACGACGTCGCCGACCAAGCCTTGCTCAAGACCGGATCGCTCGAAGGCGTGCGCGCGCTCGCAGGTTACGTCCTGGGGCCGGGCGACCGGCGCTACGTGGTCGTCTGCTTCGTCAACCATCGCAATGCAGGCCGTGCGCAGCGGGCGCTGGATCTGCTCGTGGAGCGGGTCTACGCCGGAATGCGCGACGGAGCGCGGCGATGAGCGGCCTCACGCTTCTCGACGCGCTCGCGGAAGCGCGCATCGAGGAGGCGATTGCGCGGGGCGAGCTCGATGGTCTCCCTGGCGCCGGCCGGCCGCTCGTCCTCGACGATGACCGACTCATCGGATAAATCCGGCCCTAGACGTCACATCCCCGGAACCGGCTGGCTATCTTTGAACAATACGTAGCCGCGGATCAAGCGGTAGAGCACCCAGATCGTGGTCGCGACCCAGATGATGTAGCCGATGACCAGCCCGATCAGGATGATCGCGAGCAGCACGAAAATGAGCGCGCCGATGCAACCCCACAGCAACGAGTACCAGAAGGTGCGTATCAGCCATCGGTAATGCGACGCGAGCCAAGTACCCGTCGCTTCGCCGCGCTTCACGTAGGCGAGAATGATACCGATGATGCCGACGATACCGGACAGCGGCGCGATCAGCGGAAAGCCCGAGGACACCAGCCCTGCCAGTGCGGCGACACCGAAGAGCGCATACACGACGAGCGTCGTCGAGATCAGCGACGCGGAAGGCGCGGCGGGCGGAGCAGGCGTATCGGTCATTTTTTAAATCTCCCTTGCTTGCATTTATTTCTTGGCTTCGCGACCGCGCCGGCGAAGTCGGCCGCGGGCCTCAATCGGGATAGCGCCGGCCGTCCTTGTGCGCCGCGTATTCGCCGTCGCCGGCATTGCACCACAGCAGATCGTCGTCGGGGTAGAACGCGTTGTCACCGTCGATGCGGTTGCCGACCTCGAGATATACCGCGGGTGCCGTGCCGCGGTTGACGAAATGGTGCGCGTCGCGCTTGGCCGCCGGATAGCCCGCGCACATGCCCGCGCCCAGCGTCTGCTCGCCCACCTCGCTGACGAGCACGATCTCGCCGGCGAGCACATAGACGAACTCGTCTTCGAGCGTGTGCCAGTGGCGGAGCGCCGACTGACCGCCGGGGCCTAGCGTGACCAGATTGACGCCGAACTTGGTGAGACCGCAGGCCTCGCCCAAGCGGTGCTTGACCCGGTCACCCATGCGCGAACGGAATGGTTCCGGATAGCCCGACCCGCGCACTTCCGGCACGGCCGCGGGATCGAGGGCGGGCAGCTGCAACGGGGGCATGATTTTCTTGCCGGCTTGTCGGACGCCGGCTGATTGCGGCCGTTTGGCGATGGTACATAATACGCGATCCGGCGCGACCCCACCGCGCCGCCCCTCACTTCAAGGAAGATCGACATGACTGCCGCAAAATTCGAACGCAGCCGCGAAGCATTGGTCAAGGATTTCTCCGACGTACTCGGGGAAGCGGAGACGCTGCTCAAGCAGGCCGCCAAGGAGTCCGGAGAAAAAGCGAGCGATTTGCGCTCGCAGGTCGAAGCCAAGCTGCGCTCGGCCAAGATGCGCCTCGGGGATCTGCAGGACGACGCGATCGACAGCGCCAAGGCTGCGGCCCGCGCGACCGACGACTACGTGCGCGACAACCCCTGGCAGGCGATCGGCGTTGCCGCGGCGATCGGCTTTCTGGTCGGGCTGGTGGTCAGCCGCCGGTAACGCCTCGTGACCGAACCCGGCGCAGAGCGGCCCGCCGCGGGACTCGCCGGCGCACTGTCCGGCATGGTCGCGACGGTAGTCGCGCTGCTGCGCACGCGCCTCGAGCTTGCCACGGTCGAGCTCGAGGAGGAGCGCGAGCGCATCAAGGTCATGCTGGTGCTGATCGTCGTCGCGACGATGTTTGCCTGCTTCACGCTGGTGGCGGTTTCGGTTTGGGTCGTCGTCTGGCTTTGGGACAGTCATCCACTGGCTGCGGTCGCAGGCGTGGCGATCTTCCATGCGCTGATCGCAGCCGGCGCAGTGCTCGCCCTGAAGCAACAGGTGCAGGGGCACGGGCGGCCGTTCGCGGCGACGCTCGCGGAGCTGGAGCGCGACTCGGAAGCGTTGCGCCGGAAACCATGAGCGCCGTCCGATGAGCCAATCGCTGGAACGCCTGGCGGCGCGCAAGCAGATACTGGTCGCGCAGTCGCAACTGCAGCGCATGCAGCTCGCCTTGTACGCTGGCGACGCGCGCGACGCCCTGCGCCCGGCCGGCCTGGTGGGGGGTGCGATCGCGCGCCCCGCGGCGGCGATCGCGCTGGCCAGCACGGTGGCACGCCTGTTCGGCTGGAATCGGCTGGCTCGCATCGCGCGCTATGGCGCAATCGCGCTGGTGGTCTTCCGTTTCACCCGCGCCTGGCGAAGCCGCGAGTAGAACGAAACCCCGGCGTTTAAAGGCCGAGCTCTTTCCACAGCGCGTCGACGCGCCGCTTGATGACGTCGTCCATCGCGATGGGACGGCCCCAGGTGCGCTGCGTCTCGGCCGGCCACTTGTTCGTGGCGTCGATCCCCATCTTGCTTCCCAAGCCGGCGACCGGCGAGGCGAAGTCCAGATAGTCGATCGGCGTGTTCTCGATGATCAGCGTGTCGCGCGCGGCGTCGACGCGCGTGGAGAGCGCCCACACGACCTCCTTCCAGTCGCGGACGTTGACGTCCTCATCGGTGACGACGATGAGCTTGGTGTACATGAACTGCCGAAGAAAGCTCCAGACACCGAACATCACGCGCTTGGCGTGGCCGGGATACTGCTTTTTCATGCTCACGACGGCCAGCCGATACGAACAGCCCTCCGGAGGCAGGTAGAAGTCCGCGATTTCCGGAAACTGCTTCTGCAGCAGCGGCACGAAGACTTCGTTCAGCGCCACGCCCAGCACGGCCGGCTCGTCGGGCGGCTTGCCGGTGTAGGTCGAGTGATAGATCGGATCGCGGCGCATGGTGATGCGTTCGAGCGTGAGCACCGGGAAACGCTCGACCTCGTTGTAGTAACCGGTGTGATCGCCGAACGGTCCCTCCAGCGCGCTCTCGTAGCCGGTCGGGTCACCGGCGTCGGGTCGAATGAAGCCTTCGAGCACGATCTCGGCCGAAGCCGGCACCTGCAGGTCGTGCGTGATGCACTTCACGATCTCGGTGCGCGCGCCGCGCAAGAGTCCGGCGAACTGATACTCGGACAGCGTGTCGGGCACCGGCGTCACTGCGCCGAGGATCGTCGCCGGGTCGGCGCCGAGCGCGACCGCGACCGGAAACGGCTTCCCCGGCGATGCAAGCGCATGATCGCGGAAGTCGAGGGCACCGCCGCGATGCGGCAGCCAGCGCATGATCAACTTGTTCTTCGCGATCACCTGCTGTCGGTAGATGCCCAGGTTCTGCCGCTGCTTGAGCGGGCCGCGCGTGACGGTGAGTCCCCAGGTGATCAGCGGCGCAACATCGCCGGGCCAGCAGGTCTGAACCGGGAGGCGCGCGAGATCGAGCTCCGCGCCCTCCCAAACGATCTCCTGGCACGGCGCCGCGGAGCGCTCCTTCGGCGTCATGTGCATGACTTGCAGGAACACCGGCCGCGTGTTCTGCCACGCGTCCTTCAATCCCTTGGGCGGCTCGGGCTCCTTGAGGAAGGCGAGGAGCTTGCCGACTTCGCGC
>VBCS01000133.1 GCA_005888955.1 Betaproteobacteria bacterium | reverse complement strand
CGGTCTTCGCGGTCCGGAGGAATTCGCCCTGCAGCGGCTCACCGTCGACCTCAAGCGCCATGGTCTGCGACAGATCGCCCTGCGCCACGGCGCCGATCACGCGCGCTGTCTCGCTCGTCGGGTGAACCAGGTCGTCGATGAGCAAGTTGACGGCGTCGATCGAATCGCGCCAGAAGCCGGTCACGTCGCCCATCGTGCAACGCTTCCCGAGCTTTCCCTCCTTGCCGACGACGCGGGAGAGCCGCTCCAGCTCCTGCGCCATCCGCTCGTTGCGCTCGACGACGTCGTTGAACACATCGGCGACGCGTCCTAGCGAACCGGTCCAATCCGCCGGCAGGCGCACCGAGCCGTCGCCTCGCTTGAGCGCGTTTAGCGCACCGAGAATGACCGTGATTTCATCAGCGGGAAGTAATGCGCGTTCGACGACTTGCATGGTTCGCCTCCGAATGCATGCGCGAACACTCGCGCGGGCACGCCGCCATCCTTCGCTCTACGTGCCGGGAATCCAAAGCAGAATACGCGCGCCGCTATCCGACATGCAAGCGAAGGGCGCGTTGTAAGATTTACAAGCGAGCAAACCGCAGCGAAAGGCCGACGCTGTGGCCGACAACTGAGAGAGCGGACGCGGTGCTGCCTGGCTACGATCAAGCGCTCAACAGACGAAGGCGCCCCCGCGACGACTCGCCAACCGCCGATTAGGCCTTCGGCAACGCCGCCAGCACTTTCTCCGGGGTGAACGGTACCGAGCGCAGCCGCGCGCCCGTCGCGTCGAAGATCGCGTTCGCGATCGCCGAGGGGACGACGGCCGCGGTCGGCTCGCCGGCGCCCCAGGGCTTTTCGGCCGGCCGATCGATCAAGTCGATGGCCACGTCCGGAACGTCGGGAAACTTGAGGATGGGATAGGTCTTCCAGTCCACGCTCGTGACTTTGGCGCGATCGAATTGCAGCTCTTCGAGCAGCGTCCGACTCGTCGTCTGCACGACATTTCCCTCGATCTGGTTCTTGAGCCCGTCGGGATTGATGATCTGGCCGCAGTCGTGCGCGACGTAGAACTTCTTCACCGCAACCTTGCCGGTCTTCTTGTCGACCTCGACGTCGGCGACCACGCCGACGTAGGTGCGCACCAGCTCGTAGTTCACATACGACACGCCGCGGCCTTTCACGACGTCGCCCGCCTGCACGCGTCCCGTGCGCGAGGGCCAGTTGGCGAGCTTGGCGAGCCGCTGCAACAGCTCAACGCCGCGCGGGTCGTTCAGGTTGCGCAGCCGGAAATCGAGCGGGTCCATGCCGACGGCCGCGGCAAGCTCGTCGACGAAGCTCTCGTTGGCAAAAGTGTTCTGCATGCGGCCCGGGGTGCGGATCCACGACGGCCGGAAGGGCGTTTCCGCGAGCCAGTGCGCGGTCGCCTTGATGTTGGGGATCGTGTACGGGATCGCCAGCGATTGGTGGATGTTGCCCGGATGCGGATCCTCGCGCGGCAAGCCGGCCAGCTCGGCCGGCAGCAGCGTCACCGCGATATCCTTCGGCCGGTCGGGAGCGAACACCTCCGATTCCCAGGCGAGCACGATGCCCTTGTCGCCGATGGCGGCGCGGTAGTCGTAGAGCGTCGGCGGGCCCTTCGGATCCCAGCCGTGCTCGTCCTGCCGCATCCATTGGACGCGCACCGGGAGTCCCGTCTCCTTCGCCAGCAGCGCGGCATCCGCGGCTGCGTCCTCGTGACCGTTGCGGCCGTAGCAGCCCGAGCCGTCGATATAGATGCAGCGCACGTCGCCGGGCGGCATGCCCAGCATGTTGGCGATCTGCTTGCGCAACAGATGTGTCTGCTGCGACGCGCTCCAGCACGTGAGCTTGCCGTCCTTATACTCGGCCACCGCACAGGATGGCCCGATCGAGCCGTGGGTGTGGATCGCGAAGTTGTAGCTTGCGGAAACGATCTTCGCGTGCGGCGTCTTCATCGTCTCGGCGCTGTTGCCGATCTTCTGCAATTCCTCGTCTTTGTTGATCTTGACCTTGCGCAGCCATTCCCACAATGCTGCCTTGTCGGGTAGGCCCTGCCAGTCGGACCACGTCGTCTCGACCGCCTTGCTTGCCTTGATCGCTGCCCACTCGCTGCGGCCGAGCACCGCGAGATAGTTGCCCTTGCGGATCGCGCCGATGTAGCCGGGAATCTTGCGGCAATCGAAATCGTTCCACGCCTGCAGCGTCGCCTTCATGGCGCGCGGACGGATCACCCGCGCGTGGATCATGCCCTTCACCTTGAAGTCGTGCATGTAGGTGAAGCGACCGGTCACCTTGTCGGGGATATCGAGCCGCGCGATCGGCTGACCCACGATCGTGTAGTCCTTCGGATCCTTGAGGGGCGCCTTCGGATCGAGCTTCAGCTGAAAGTCCCGGCCGCCGACAAGTTGTGCATAGCTGACGCTCTTGCCACCAGACTTTGGCGTTACCGTGCCCTTGCTGATCGTCAACGTGTCTTTGGCAACGCCCAACGTCGTTGCGGCCTGCCCGAGGAGAGCGTCGCGCGCCGTGGCGGCCGCTTGCCGGATTTGCATACCGCCGACCTGGATCGACAGGCTGGCGAAGGTGATGCCCTGGTCGGGCGTGAGCAAGGTGTCGCCCTGGATCACGGTGACGCGGGCTAGCGGCACCGAGAGCTCCTCCGCGGCGATTTGCGTCAACGCCGTGCGCACACCGGTGCCGAGGTCGACCTTGCCGGAATAGACAGTCACATTGCCCTTGGCATCGATGGCGAGAAAGCCGTCGACCTGATCTGCCGCAACGGTCTTCGGCGGCGCCGCTTGCGCAGCAGCTTCGCCGATGCCGCCAATGGAGAAGGTGACGACCAAGGCGCTGCCGGTCCTCAGAAATTTGCGGCGCGATTCGCTGGCGAGCTGTCTGGAAATGTGCGTCGTCATGGTCATCGCCTTTAGGTCATCGCCTCGGACGCGCGCTTGACCGCGCGGACGATCCGCAAATGCGTTCCGCAGCGACACAGATTCTCCGCGAGCGCGGCGCGAATCTGCTGCTCGCTGGGCTTGCTGTTAGTCTGCAGCAGTGCCGCGGCCTGCATGATCATGCCGTTGATGCAGTAGCCGCATTGGACGGCCTGCTCGTCGATGAACGCCTGCTGCAATGGATGCGGCTTGGCCGGCGTGCCCAGCCCTTCGAGGGTCACGACCTTCCTGCCCACCGCGGAGGACACCGGCACCGAGCACGAGCGCACGGCCTTGCCGTCGACGAGCACCGTGCATGAGCCGCATTGGCCGAGGCCGCAGCCGAAAAGCGGACCATGCAATCCGAGATCGTTACGCAGCGCATACAGCAGCGGCATTTCCGGGTCGTCGACAACGATCGACGCCGCCTTGCCGTTCACATTGAGCGCGAGTTTCATCGAGGCCCCCTTCCTCTGGAAACACCCCGGTATTTTGTTCCCGTGCGAACGAGGTGGGAATAGGCGAAGCCGACAATGTGGGTGGAAGCCTTCTCAAAAGCGCGGCGAGCAGCCCCAAGCGCGCGAAGGCCCGCAGCGAGCACCGAGACAGTACAGAAGACGTACGGCGAGGGGCGAGCGAGGAAACGACAAAGCGATTGGGGCGCGCAGTAGCTTTTGAGAAGGCTTCTAATCCAGCGTGCTGCGGAAGAAGCGTAACCCGATCGCGATCACGGCCAGCATGAACAGCGCGATCGGCCAGGCCTCCGGGACGATCTCGCTCCAGCCGTTGCCCTTGAGCAGCACGCCGCGGACGATGCGCAGAAAATGGGTGAGCGGCAGCGCCTGCCCGATGTACTGCGCCCAATCCGGCATGCCGCGAAATGGAAACATGAAGCCCGACAGCAGGATCGATGGCAGGAAGAAGAAGAACGTCATCTGCATCGCCTGCAGCTGGTTCTGCGCGACCGACGATATGGTCAGCCCCAGCATCAGGTTGGCCGCGATGAACAGCAGCACGGAGAGATAGAGGACGCTGTAGCTGCCCAGCATCGGCACCCTGAACAACCACTGCGCAAGCGTGAGGACAATGCTCACTTGCACCAGCCCGATGAGGATGTAGGGTACGATCTTTCCGGTCATGACCTCGAGCGCGGTCGCCGGGGTGGCGAGCAGATTTTCCATCGTGCCGCGCTCGCGCTCGCGCGTTATTGCGAGCCCGGTCATCATCACCATCGTCATCGTCAGAATCACACCCAGGAGGCCCGGCACGATGTTGTACTGCGTCACCGCCTCCGGGTTGTAGCGCGCATGGACGCGCACCTCGAAGGCGCCTGGTGCGCTCGCCAGCGGGGTCGCCGCCGGCGGCGGAGCGAGAGACGCCAGCGGCCCGCTGAGATCGCGCGTGAGAGCCGTTTGCGCGAGCTGGTTCACCGCAGCGATGGCGTTGCCGGTCGCGACCGGATCGGTCGCGTCGGCCTCGACGAGCAGCGCCGGACGCTCGCCGCGCACCAGGCGTTTCGAAAAGTCCGCCGGAATGGTGACGACGAACTGCGCCTCGCCGGTCGCGAGCATACGTTCTGCGTCGGCTTCGTCGCGCGCCTCGCCGATGAAGGCGAAGTAGTCGGTGTTCCGAAGGGCGGCGACAATGTCGCGCGAGAACTCGCTCCGGTCGGCGATCAGCGCCGCGGTCGGCAGATGCTTGGGATCGGTGTGGATCGCGAAGTTGTAGCTTGCGGAAACGATCTTCGCGTGCGGCGTCTTCATCGTCTCGGCGCTGTTGCCGATCTTCTGCAATTCCTCGTCTTTGTTGATCCTGACCTTGCGCAGCCATTCCCACAATGCTGCCTTGTCGGGTAGGCCCTGCCAGTCGGACCACGTCGTCTCGACCGCCTTGCTTGCCTTGATCGCTGCCCACTCGCTGCGGCCGAGCACCGCGAGATAGTTGCCCTTACGGATCGCGCCGATGTAGCCGGGAATCTTGCGGCAATCGAAATCGTTCCACGCCTGCAGCGTCGCCTTCATGGCGCGCGGACGGATCACCCGCGCGTGGATCATGCCCTTCACCTTGAAGTCGTGCATGTAGGTGAAGCGACCGGTCACCTTGTCGGGGATATCGAGCCGCGCGATCGGCTGACCCACGATCGTGTAGTCCTTCGGATCCTTGAGGGGCGCCTTCGGATCGAGCTTCAGCTGAAAGTCCCGGCCGCCGACAAGTTGTGCATAGCTGACGCTCTTGCCACCAGACTTTGGCGCTACCGTGCCCTTGCTGATCGTCAACGTGTCTTTGGCAACGCCCAACGTCGTTGCGGCCTGCCCGAGGAGAGCGTCGCGCGCCGTGGCGGCCGCTTGCCGGATTTGCATACCGCCGACCTGGATCGACAGGCTGGCGAAGGTGATGCCCTGGTCGGGCGTGAGCAAGGTGTCGCCCTGGATCACGGTGACGCGGGCTAGCGGCACCGAGAGCTCCTCCGCGGCGATTTGCGTCAACGCCGTGCGCACACCGGTGCCGAGGTCGACCTTGCCGGAATAGACAGTCACATTGCCCTTGGCATCGATGGCGAGAAAGCCGTCGACCTGATCTGCCGCAACGGTCTTCGGCGGCGCCGCTTGCGCAGCAGCTTCGCCGATGCCGCCAATGGAGAAGGTGACGACCAAGGCGCTGCCGGTCCTCAGAAATTTGCGGCGCGATTCGCTGGCGAGCTGTCTGGAAATGTGCGTCGTCATGGTCATCGCCTTTAGGTCATCGCCTCGGACGCGCGCTTGACCGCGCGGACGATCCGCAAATGCGTTCCGCAGCGACACAGATTCTCCGCGAGCGCGGCGCGAATCTGCTGCTCGCTGGGCTTGCTGTTAGTCTGCAGCAGTGCCGCGGCCTGCATGATCATGCCGTTGATGCAGTAGCCGCATTGGACGGCCTGCTCGTCGATGAACGCCTGCTGCAATGGATGCGGCTTGGCCGGCGTGCCCAGCCCTTCGAGGGTCACGACCTTCCTGCCCACCGCGGAGGACACCGGCACCGAGCACGAGCGCACGGCCTTGCCGTCGACGAGCACCGTGCATGAGCCGCATTGGCCGAGGCCGCAGCCGAAAAGCGGACCATGCAATCCGAGATCGTTACGCAGCGCATACAGCAGCGGCATTTCCGGGTCGTCGACAACGATCGACGCCGCCTTGCCGTTCACATTGAGCGCGAGTTTCATCGAGGCCCCCTTCCTCTGGAAACACCCCGGTATTTTGTTCCCGTGCGAACGAGGTGGGAATAGGCGAAGCCGACAATGTGGGTGGAAGCCTTCTCAAAAGCGCGGCGAGCAGCCCCAAGCGCGCGAAGGCCCGCAGCGAGCACCGAGACAGTACAGAAGACGTACGGCGAGGGGCGAGCGAGGAAACGACAAAGCGATTGGGGCGCGCAGTAGCTTTTGAGAAGGCTTCTAATCCAGCGTGCTGCGGAAGAAGCGTAACCCGATCGCGATCACGGCCAGCATGAACAGCGCGATCGGCCAGGCCTCCGGGACGATCTCGCTCCAGCCGTTGCCCTTGAGCAGCACGCCGCGGACGATGCGCAGAAAATGGGTGAGCGGCAGCGCCTGCCCGATGTACTGCGCCCAATCCGGCATGCCGCGAAATGGAAACATGAAGCCCGACAGCAGGATCGATGGCAGGAAGAAGAAGAACGTCATCTGCATCGCCTGCAGCTGGTTCTGCGCGACCGACGATATGGTCAGCCCCAGCATCAGGTTGGCCGCGATGAACAGCAGCACGGAGAGATAGAGGACGCTGTAGCTGCCCAGCATCGGCACCCTGAACAACCACTGCGCAAGCGTGAGGACAATGCTCACTTGCACCAGCCCGATGAGGATGTAGGGTACGATCTTTCCGGTCATGACCTCGAGCGCGGTCGCCGGGGTGGCGAGCAGATTTTCCATCGTGCCGCGCTCGCGCTCGCGCGTTATTGCGAGCCCGGTCATCATCACCATCGTCATCGTCAGAATCACACCCAGGAGGCCCGGCACGATGTTGTACTGCGTCACCGCCTCCGGGTTGTAGCGCGCATGGACGCGCACCTCGAAGGCGCCTGGTGCGCTCGCCAGCGGGGTCGCCGCCGGCGGCGGAGCGAGAGACGCCAGCGGCCCGCTGAGATCGCGCGTGAGAGCCGTTTGCGCGAGCTGGTTCACCGCAGCGATGGCGTTGCCGGTCGCGACCGGATCGGTCGCGTCGGCCTCGACGAGCAGCGCCGGACGCTCGCCGCGCACCAGGCGTTTCGAAAAGTCCGCCGGAATGGTGACGACGAACTGCGCCTCGCCGGTCGCGAGCATACGTTCTGCGTCGGCTTCGTCGCGCGCCTCGCCGATGAAGGCGAAGTAGTCGGTGTTCCGAAGGGCGGCGACAATGTCGCGCGAGAACTCGCTCCGGTCGGCGATCAGCGCCGCGGTCGGCAGATGCTTGGGATCGGAATTGATCGCGAAGCCGAACAGCGTGAGCTGAATGATCGGAATGCCGACGATCATGCCGAAGGTCAGGCGGTCGCGCTTCAACTGGATGAATTCCTTGCCGACGATGCCGAGCCAGCGCGAGATCGAGAAGTAGTCGCCCATTCAATGAACCTCGGTGACCGGTTCTTCGCCGGCGCTGCGCATCAGATGGATGAATACGTCTTCGAGTCCCGGCTCGACCTCGGTCCATTTTCGGCCGGGCTCCTGCATCAACGGACCGAGCTCGCGCTGCATCTGCTCGTGATCGGTGCCGGTCACGTGCAGCACCGTGCCGAATGCCGCAACCTGCTCGACCGACGGCAGATCGTGCAGCCGCGTCGCCAGCGCGGGCAGGTCGTCGCCGGTCACTGCCCAGGTCGTAAGCGACTGGCTGGCGATGACCTCCTGCGCGGTGCCCTGAACCAGCAGCCGGCCGTTCAAGATGTAGCCCAGCTTCATGCAGCGTTCGGCCTCGTCCATGTAATGCGTGCTGACCAGCACCGTCATTCCCCGCGCGGCGAGCGCGTGCAGCTCCTCCCAGAAGTCGCGCCGCGCCTTGGGGTCGACTCCGGCCGTCGGCTCGTCGAGGAGCAGCAGTTGCGGGTCGTGCAGCAGGCACGCGGCAAGCGCCAGGCGCTGCTTCCAGCCGCCCGAGCTGGTTCCCACGCTGCGCCAATCCGAGGTGCGTGAGCGCTTGCTCGACCTTCTCCTGCCCGTCGGTCATGCCATACATGCGTGCGATGAAGCGCAGGTTCTCGCGAATGGTGAGATCTTCCCAGAATGAAAAGCGCTGCGTCATATAGCCGACGTGGCGCTTGATCTGTTTGGTCTCGCGCACGATGTCGTACCCCAGGCAGGTGCCCTCGCCGCTGTCGGGCGTAAGCAGCCCGCAGAGCATGCGGATCGAGGTCGTCTTCCCGCTGCCGTTGGGGCCGAGAAAGCCGAAGATCTCGCCGCGCTGTACGGTGAGCGCAAGGTCCTTGACGACGTGGTTCTCGCCGAAGTGCTTGTTGATGCCGTGCACATCGATGACGACGTCGGAGGCGCGCGCGTCGTTCATTGGTGTACCCCCACGCTTGCGGCCTCATTGGCCAATTCGGCCGCTGCGCTGCCCCCAATGGGGGCGCACCCGCGCCTTGGCCCTGCGGTGCTCATTGCGCCGGCGGCAGCGTCACATCGACCGGCTGTCCGGGATTGAGCTTCGCCGCGATGTCGGACGCGGGTCTCGCCTCGACCAGGTACACGAGCTTGGCGCGGTTCTCCTTCGAGTAGAGCACCGGCGGCGTGAACTCGGCGCGATCGGCGATGAACGAGATCGTCGCCTGGATCGGGCCGTCGCAAGCATCGCAGGCAAAACTCACCGTCTGCCCGGGTTTGAGCCGGCCGAGCAGCGGCTCCGGCACGTAGAAGCGGACCTTGACGTTGGCCGGCGGCAGCAGGCTCACGACGGGGCTGCCGGCGGGCACGAAGTCGCCGACGACATAGTACGTGTCGTTGACGCGCCCGGCCTGCGGTGTAGTAGCCGCGCGCTGCGACAGCCGCCAGTCGCTTTGTGCGACGGCCTGCCGCGCCGCATCGGCGTCGGCCTGTGCGGCGCGGATCTCGTCGGGACGCCCTCCGGGCAGATGCGCGGTCGCTACCGCGGCCCTGAGCTGCGCCACGAGCGCGTCGTCGCTTTTCAACTTGGTGCGCATGTCGTCGAGCGCGGCCTGACTGATGAAGCCCGACTTGAACAGCGATTCCTGGCGCTTGAAGTTCGCCGCCGACAGCTCGCGCGCAGCCTGCGCCTGGCGCAGTTGCTCAGCCACTGTTTCGACCTCGGGCGCGCGCTTGCCCGTCTTCAGATTGTCCAGGCGCGCTAGCGCGGCGCGCAGCTGCTCTTCGGCCTGGCGCCGCGCCGCGACCTCGTTCTCGCGCTCGAGCGCGAACAACGGCGCGCCCGCCGCGACCAGATCACCGCGTTGCACCGACAGCTGCTGCAGGATTCCTGCGAACTGCGGCCCGACGCGGATGTATTCGCCCTCGATGTAGCCCTGCAGCGGCCGGTCCGTCGGCTGGCCGCACGCGGCGAAGAAGACGATCAAGAACGCGAGTGCGCGGCGACGGTCCGGGGCGGTCGTTGCCATGTTATTCCCAGAGGTTCGCCGGTAGCATACCGCATGCCGGCGACAGCGCAGCGCGCGAGGGACGACCGACCAGCGCGCCGAGCGCGCAGGAGGCGAGCGTTGAATCAGCGAATCAGTACTTGATCGAGCAACCGTACGGTGTCGACGCCGCCGTCGTCACCGCCGTGCCGCCGGTCGCCTGGGTCAGCGCGGCGCGAACGTAGTTATGCGCCGCGGATGGATCTTCGGGGCGCGT
This sequence comes from Betaproteobacteria bacterium, assembly GCA_005888955.1. Classification (GTDB taxonomy): domain Bacteria; phylum Pseudomonadota; class Gammaproteobacteria; order Burkholderiales; family Casimicrobiaceae; genus PALSA-1003. The sequence continues at coordinate 8,118 of VBCS01000133.1, read as the reverse complement.
CGACGGCCTGTCGTCGATCGCTCCGGCATAAATGATGGCCCCCTCGGGATTGATCACGAACATGTGCGGCGTCGTCTTGGCCTGGTAGAGCTTCGCGATGGCGCTGTCGGAATCGACGAGCACTGCCTTCTGCGCCGCACCACGCGCTTGCATCCATTCGCCGAGCTTTGCCGGTTCCATGTAGTCCCAGCTCGACTTGTTCGACGAATCGATCGAGAGCCAGACGACGCCGCGCGGTCCCCAGCCTTGCTGCAACGTCTGCATGTTGCGGGTGTTGTAGTGGTTGCGGACGAACGGACATCCCGGGTTCGTCCATTCGAGCACGACGTACCTGCCCTTGAAGTCCGCCAACTGGACCGCCCTGCCTTGCGTATCGGTCAGCGTGAAATTCGGTGCGGCCTGTCCTGCGGTCGCAGCCAGCGCCGGCATCGATGCGCCGATCGCGGCCACGGCAATCAAAGTGCGCCAGCTCATGCTACCTCCTCTAGGGATTCAATTCCGTTAGGGTTTCTCCAGGGCGTCGATTATCGTACGCTTTTGTAAGACCTCGGGCAGGACCAGCGGTTCTCGGCCCGGCCGGTAGAGCACGTAGACCGGGACCCCGCTGCGACCCAGCGCGGCCAGCGCGCGCCCGATTATCGCGTCGCGGCGTGTCCAATCGGCGCGCAGCAGCGCGACATTGTTTTGCGCGAAAGCCTGCTGCACCGCTTCGGTATTGAGGACGAGACGCTTGTTGACCTGACAGGTCACGCACCAGGCGGCCGTGAAATCGACGAACACGGCGCGGCCTGCGTCGGTCAACTGCCGGACGCGCTCCGGTGCATAGTCCTGCCACGGGCCCTTGTCCGCGGCGAGCGGCTTTACCGCCGGTTCGTTTCCCGCAACCGCCGCGCCGACAACGGGCGCGCCGGCAACGATCGCAGCGACGAAACCGACGAGCGCGACGGATCCCCACGCCCGCGCGCCGCCGCTGCGCATCGTCTGCCAGGCCCAGAGCGAAAGAGCGATCAGCAACAGCATCAGCGCCAGCCGTGCCACGGCGTCGTTGTCGAGCTGCGCGCCGAGCACCCATGCCAGCCAGATCACCGTCGCGTAAAGTGGAAAAGCGAGGAGCTGCTTCAAGCGCAGCATCCACGGCCCCGGCGACGGGAGCTTCTTCCGCCATCCCGGTAAAAATGCGAGCAGCAGGTACGGCAGCGCCATGCCGAACCCGAGCGCCGTGAACACGACGACGGTGAAAGAGGCGCTTTGCGCCAGCGCGTAGCCGATCGCCGCGCCCATGAAGGGAGCCGAGCACGGCGATGCAACCACGACCGCAAGCACGCCCGAAAGCACATCGTTGACGTAGGCGTTGCGCGCGTTCCACGTCGAGACCGAGGACGGCAGGAACTGACCGATCTCGAACACGCCGGAAAGATTGAGCGCCAGCACGAAGAACAGAGCGGCCAGGCTCACGATCACTGCCGGCGATTGCAGCTGGAAGCCCCAGCCGAGCTCTCCTCCCGCGGCGCGCAGCGCGAGGAGCAAGCCGGCCAGCAGCCAGAACGAGCCGATCACACCGGCCGCGAATGCCAAGCCATGCACGCGCATCGCGCTGCGATCGAAGCCGTGCGCCGCAAACCTGAGCACCTTGAGCGAGAGCACCGGGAACACGCAGGGCATCAGGTTGAGCAACAGCCCGCCGACAAGCGCGAAGGCGAGCGCGATGCCGAGCGAGATGTCGACGTTGCCGTCGTTGCCTGCGTACTGCGCGGGCAGCGCCGCAGCGGCACCGGGTACCGCCGGACCCGCGACGACGCTGCCCGCGAGAGGCACATCGATGCTCGCGGCCGCCTGCGCGCCGAAGCCTTTGCTCGCGGTGAGCACGCCGGCCACGCGCGCGAACTCGCCCACGCGCTGGCTCGCTACCGGCAGGATCAGTTTCAACATCGAGCCGTCGCGGGCGAGCGTCTGCGGCGCGCTCGGCTCGATCTTACCTTCGGCAAACGGGAAGAACCGGATCTCACCCGGATCGCCGCGTTCCGCGTCCGGGGTCAGCGCAAGTTCGACTTGGGGACCCTGCCCGATCGCAGCGACGGTCCATCCAGCGAGCGGGCGCGGCAGCAACGCACGCGCGCGGGCAATGGCCTCGCCCCACTGCGGGTCCGGCGACGATTGCGGCGACACCGGTAGCGTCAGCGCGAGATCGGCGCCCTCCGGAATGCATATCTCCTTGCAGACAAGCCAGTCCGCCCGCGCCCGGAGCGTTGCCGGCCCCGCGCTTGGCAACGCGCTCGTCGCGGCGATGTCGCTCAGCAGAAAAACTTCGCCTTCGTATCCATAGTTGATCAGCGGTCCCACCGGAAGGGTGCGGGGAGGCGGCCACTGGATCGAGCCCGCCGTCATCCCCGCGGGAAGTTGCCACGCAAGCTTCGTCGGCAATCCCGACTCGCCCGGGTTCTGCCAGTAGGTATGCCAGCCCTTGTCCATCTTGAGCCGCAGCGCCACCGTCAGCGGCTTATCCGGCGTCAACGCCGTCGCAGACGAAACGAGCTCCGCCTCGACGTGCGCGGTGCGCACGGGCGCCGCGACAGCCGTGGCGGTCACGGCCACGGCAGCGACGACTCGAACGAGGCAACGCAATGAATCGAGCATGGATGGATGCGCGGACGAAGCGCTGAGTGCGACCTTTGGGTCGCGGTGCCGAGAAGAGGTTCCCGGGTGCGCTAGAATTCTATCAGTCCGGCGCCCGGCTTCGCGGGCTGCCAGGTCGCTCCGGGCGCGCAACGTCGATTCCGACCCGACGGAAGGTCTGTATCGAGCCGGCAACGGCGGGGCCGGCACGTCGATGCATTTCGCGATCCATGGAAGCCCTCCTCGTCTCGATCGTCGTCGTCGCCCCCTGTGCGCGGTGCGCTTCATCGCCGCGACTCTGTTCGCGGTCCTTGCCGTTGTCGCGCTCGTCGCGCCCTGATGCTCGCTAACAGTGCCGGGGCCGCGAATCATCCTCCCGGTATAATTGTTCGCTTCACGCTCGACACCACAGCTCATGCAGCCGTATCGCCCCGCCGATATCGAAGCTTCTGCGCAGGCGCACTGGACTTCGGTGCAGGGCTTTCGCGCCCGTGAGAGTGCCAGCAAGCCGAAGTTCTATTGCGTGTCGATGCTTCCGTACCCTTCGGGCGTGCTGCACATGGGGCATGTGCGCAACTACACCATCAACGACATGATGTACCGCTACCTGCGCATGAAGGGGTACAACACGTTGATGCCGATGGGCTGGGACGCGTTCGGGCTGCCGGCGGAAAACGCGGCGATGAAAGCCGGCGTTGCGCCGGCGCAGTGGACCTACGACAACATCGCCTACATGAAAAAACAGATGCAGGCCGTGGGGCTCGCGATCGACTGGTCGCGCGAGCTCGCGACCTGCAAGCCCGAGTATTACCGGTGGAACCAGTGGCTGTTTCTCAAGATGCTCGAGCGCGGCATCGCCTACAAGAAGGCCGGCATCGTCAACTGGGACCCGGTCGACCGCACAGTCCTCGCCAACGAGCAGGTCATCGACGGCAAGGGCTGGCGCTCCGGCGCGCCCGTCGAGAAGCGCGAGATCCCGATGTATTACCTGCGGATCACGCATTACGCCGACGAGCTCCTCGAGAACCTGGACAAGATGACCGGATGGCCCGAGCGCGTGCGCGCGATGCAGGCGAACTGGATCGGACGCAGCGAAGGCCTGCGTTTCGCTTTCCCGCACGACATCCGGGACGCAGCGGTCAGTCTTATCGGCCGCGGAAAGCTGTGGGTTTTCACCACCCGCGCCGACACGATCATGGGCGTCACCTTTTGCGCGGTCGCGGCGGAGCACGCGCTCGCCGCGCATGCGGCGCGTTCGAATCCGCGGCTCGCCGTCTTCGTCGAAGAATGCAAGCGCGGCACGGTCATCGAGGCCGAGCTCGCGACGATGGAAAAGAAGGGAATGCCGACCGGACTCCATGTCAGGCATCCGCTCACTGGCGAGGAGATCGAGATCTGGGTCGGCAATTATGTGCTCATGGCCTACGGCGAAGGCGCGGTGATGGGCGTTCCCGGCCACGACGAGCGCGACTTCGCGTTCGCAAAAAAGTACGGGTTGCCGATCAAGCAGGTCATCGCCATCGACGGCGAGACGTTCTCCGCCGATGCCTGGCAACCGTGGTACGAGGACAAGACGCGCGGTACTTGCGTCCATTCGGGCAAGTATGACGGGATGGCTTATCAGAGCGCAGTCGACGCGATCGCCGCCGACCTCGAGGCGATGGGCCTCGGCGAGAAGCGGACCACGTATCGCCTGCGCGATTGGGGCATCTCGCGCCAGCGCTACTGGGGCACGCCCATTCCGATCATCCACTGCCCGGCCTGCGGCGACGTGCCTGTGCCGGAAGCCGATCTGCCGGTCGTCCTGCCGGAGGACTGCATACCCGACGGGACGGGAAATCCGCTGGTCAAGCGCGCGGATTTCGTCGCCACGACCTGTCCGCGCTGCGGCGGGGCGGCGAAGCGCGAAACCGACACCATGGACACCTTCGTCGATTCGTCGTGGTACTACATGCGCTACGCCTGCCCCGGGGCGCCGACGATCGTCGATGCGCGCAACGAGTACTGGAACCCGATGGACCAGTACATCGGCGGCATCGAGCACGCGATCCTGCACCTGCTCTATGCGCGCTTCTGGACCAAGGTCATGCGCGATATGGGGCTCGTAGGATTCGACGAGCCGTTCCTGCGCCTCATGACGCAGGGCATGCTGCTCAATCACAGCTACTTCCGACGCGGCGAGAAGGGCGGTATCGATTATTTCCCGCCCGATGACGTCGAGCCGCTGCGCGACGCCGAGGGCCGCATCATCGGGGGGACGCTGAAGAGCGACGGCCAGAGCGTCGAATACGGTGGGACGGGGACGATGTCGAAGAGCAAGAAGAACGGTGTCGATCCTCACGAGCTAATCGCGAAATACGGTGCCGACACGGCGCGCCTGTTTGTCATGTTTGCCGGCCCGCCGGAGGATTCTGCGCTGTGGTCTGACGACGCCGTCGAGGGCGCGTATCGATTCCTGAAGCGGCTCTGGGCGTACGCGCAGGATCGCGCCGAAGCGCTCGCGCGCGCCCCGGTCGCGATGGACTGGGTGAACGCCCCGCCCGCGTTGCGCGCGATCCGGCGCGAGGTGCATGTCCATTTGAAGCAGGCCGACGACGATTACCGTCGCGTCAAGTACAACACCGTCGTCTCGGCCGGAATGAAAATGCTCAATGCACTCGAGGGCGTGGCCCCGGACGCCACACCGGCCGGTATCGAGCTCGCGCGTGAAGGGCTCTCGCTGCTGCTGCGCGTGTTGAATCCCGTCGTGCCGCACATCGCGCACGCGCTGTGGGAGCAGCTGGGCTACGCGGCGCAATACGGCGACATCCTCGACGCGCCGTGGCCCAAGGTCGACACCGCCGCGCTCGCACAGGAGGAAGTCGAGCTGGTGCTGCAGGTCAATGGAAAACTGCGCGGCAAGCTGCGCGTGGCGGCCACGGCGGACTCGGCGGCGATCGAGAAGGCGGCGGTTGCAAGTCCTGAAGTGCAGAAGCACGCCAATGGCGCGGCGCCGCGCCGGATTGTCATCGTTCCCGGAAGGCTGGTCAATGTGGTTGTTTAGCGCGCGCTCGCTGACGTCATTCCCGCGCAAGCGGTTCTGCCGTCATTCCCGCGCCAGCGGGAATCCAGTGACTTGCGCGATAAAGACACTGGGTTCCCGCTTTCGCGGGGACGACGAGTGCGCTCTCCGATCGGCCGTCGCCCGACTAGGCGTCGGGCTTGTCCTCTCGGGCGCACTCGTCGCTTGCGGCTTTCACTTGCGCGGCGAAGCGCACTACACATTCGACACGCTGTTTCTCAACTCACCCGCCGCGCAACCGCTTACGACGGACCTCAAGCGCTCGCTGGAAGGCATCGGCACGGCACAGCTCGTTCCCTCGCCGGAGACGGCGCAGGTGATTCTCGACATCACCAGCGTCGAGAACAACAAGCAGATCCTGTCGCTGTCGGGCGGCGGAAAGGTCCGCGAGTTCCTGCTGACCAAGCGCGTGCTGTTCCGCGTGCGCGATTCCGCTGGCAACGACTGGCTGCCGACCTCCGAGGTGCTCGTGCGCCGGAGCTACACCTACAACGACACCGAGGCGCTGGCCAGGGAAGCGCAGGAGCAGAGGCTGTGGCGCGAGATGCAGGACGATGCAGTGGCGCAGATCGTGCGCCGCTTGCAGCAGGCCAAGAAGCCCGCGTAGGGTCTCCGATTCTTTCCGATGCAGATCCGTCCGGCTCAGCTCGCATCGCATCTCGCCAAGGGCCTTGCTTCGCTCTACGTCATCCACGGTGACGAGCCCTTGCTCGCAATCGAGGCCGGCGACGAGATCCGCGCCGCCGCGCGCGCCGCCGGTTTTGACGAGCGTGAAGTTCTCGTCGCCGAGCCTGGATTCAAGTGGGACGCGTTCGCCGCCGCGAATCGCAATCTCGGCCTGTTCGGGGCGCGCAAGCTCGTCGATCTCGCCATACCATCGGGAAAGCCCGGCGTCGAGGGTGCGCGTGCGCTCGAGGACTGCGCGGCGCATCCTCATCCCGACCTGTTGACGCTGATCACACTGCCGCGATTGGACCGCGCGGCGCAGGGCGGCGCCTGGTTTGCCGCGCTCGAACGCTCCGGCGTGACCGTCGCGGTGCAGCCGCTCGAGCGCCGCGAATTGCCGCAGTGGCTCGCCGCCCGCCTGGCGCGACAGAATCAGCGTGTCCGTGCCGACACGTTGCAGCTTCTCGCGGAGGCGACCGAAGGCAATCTGCTCGCCGCTCGCCAGGAGGTCGAAAAGCTCGGCCTTCTCTTGCCCGAAGGCGAGCTCGATCACGAGGCGGTGGAGCGTGCGGTGGCCGACGTCGCGCGCTTCGACGTGTTCCAGCTTTCGGAAGCGTGGCTCGCCGGCGACCCGCCGCGTGCCTTGCGCATCCTCGCCGCGCTCGAGGCCGAGGGCGAAGGCGTGCCGCTTATCGTGTGGCAACTGGGCGAGGACCTGCGCGCTCTCTCTGGCGTCCTCGAGGCCGTGGCCGGGGGAGCCTCAACCGGCGCCGCAGTCCGCGCCGTCGGCGTGTGGGGCAAGCGCCAGGCGGGGTTGGAGCGCGCGGCGCGGCGCATCGATGCAGCGGCGATCCCGGGCCTGCTGCTGCGCTTGGCCCGGCTCGACGCGCTGGCCAAGGGTATTGGCCGCGGCAGGGTCTGGGATGACCTCGCGGACCTTGCGCTCGCGCTCGCCGGGCGGCCGCTGCCGATCGAAGCCGTCCTCTCCTAACGCTTCGCCGCGGCGGATGGATGAGGCTCCGATGCCGGGCGCGCCACACGACTCCGCCACGCCCTCCGCGATGCGCCGCCGCCCATGGGTGGTCGCTACAACGATGGTCGGCACGGTTTCCACCATCCTCGCGGCGACCATCGTCAACGTCGCGTTTCCGGCGCTGATCCGCGAATTCAACATCGGCCACGACTCGTTGCAATGGGTCGCCACCGGCTTCCTCGCCGCGACGACCACGTCGATGCTCGCCACCGCGTGGCTGGTCGACACCTTCGGTCAGCGCCGCACGTTTGTTGCGACGATGGTCTTGTTCTTAGCGGCGTCGCTCTTGGGCGCTGCGAGCTGGAACACCGAGTCGCTGATCGCCGCGCGCGTGCTGCAGGGGGCCACAGCCGGCGTGATGCAGCCGCTGTCGATGATCGCGTTGTTCGAAGTCTTTCCACTCGAGGAACGAGGCCGCGCCATGGGGCTGTTCGGCTTCGGCGTGGTGCTGGCGCCGGCCGTCGGTCCGGCGGCCGGCGGCTTGCTGATGGAGGCGTTCGGCTGGCGCGCCATCTTCCTCCTCTCCGTGCCTTTCTGCGTGGCCGCGCTGCCGCTCGGGTGGCGGTGGCTGTCCGACGTCCGGAGCACCGGGCCGCGGCAGCGTTTCGATTGGACGGGCGCGGCGCTCCTCAGCCTTGCGCTCGTCGCAGTGCTCAATTTTCCCGTCGTCGGCCATCGCGCCGGCTGGCTCTCGACGGCCGCGCTCACCGATGCTGTGCTGGCGCTCGGCCTGGCAACCGGTTTT
>VBCS01000131.1:374-3139 GCA_005888955.1 Betaproteobacteria bacterium | reverse complement strand
ACAGCAGTGGCACGCGCAGGAGCGCGATCGCGACGAAGGCGATGCTGCAAATGACGACCTGCCACGCCGACGTCTTGAGCGGCCGCGCGAGCTTGAGCGCGGTGGCGGCGATGAGTGCGGATGCCGACGCCGACACGCCGCTGCACGCGCCGCGTAACGCCTCCACCTGAGCGAACTGCGCGTATGCGGTGGCCAGCGCGAGCACGATGACGAGCGGCATGAGCATCATTCCTGCAAACGCAGCCGCCGCGCCGGCGACGCCCTGGAAGCGGCGGCCGATGATGACCGACATGTTGACGATGTTCGGCCCAGGCAGGAACTGCGACAGCGACAGCACGTCGAGGAACTCGAGCTCGGAGAGCCAGCGCCGTTGCTCCACGATCATGCGCCGCGCGAAGGGCATCACGCCGCCGAATCCGGACAAGCCGATCTTGAGGAACCCGACGAAAAGCTCCGACGTGCTGACCGTTGCCGGGGGTCCCGCCGTGGAAGCGTCCATCACGCCGATGATAGGTGATGCGGCACGGTCAAACCACCCCTGCTAGGGCCGAATTCATTCGGCCGCGGCGCGTGCCTCTGACGAAGGCGTGCGAATGAATTCGCACCTACTTATGCAGCAGCCACAGGATCAGGCTGATCACCACCGACACGATCAGTCCGGACGTCAATGGAATGAAGAGCGTGAAATCATCGCGCTCGATGCGAATGTCTCCCGGCAGGTGTCCGAAGCCGAGCTTCGCGAGCAAGGGCCAGACGAGGCCGACGGCGACAAGGATGATGCCGAGCGTGATGAGCAGACGAGGCATGACGCTGCCGCGCAGGCGAATTGAACATTGTAGCGCCGCTGGCGCGCGGCGGCTTTGGTGGAGTATTCTGCCGCAGCGATCCTTCCGCCATGCCAAGCCTTCTCCGCTCGCTGCGTCGGTTCGCCGGCGCCGCGGATGCCGTCGTCGACGCGATCGGGCGGATGTCCGCGTGGCTGGTACTGTTCGTCATCGCGGCGCTATTCGGGCAATGGCCGCTGCGCGAGGTCGTTGGCGGAGGGCACATCCTCGCCAACGACTTCGGCCAGATCGCACATGCGACGGTGTTCGCGATTGGCGTCGCGTACGCGCTGCGCTGGGACGGGCACGTGCGACTCGACGTCGTGTATCACCGCATGTCCTTGCGGGCAAAGGCATGGGTCGATCTCGCGGGTACGGTTGCGGTCATCGTGCCCTGGGCGCTGATGATCCTCTGGTTCAGCTGGGCGACAACCGTGCGCTCGGTCGCGGTATACGAGAAGTTCTCCGACACCTGGTCGCCCGGATACTGGCTGTTCAAGGTCCTGCTGCTCGTGTTCGCGGCGCTGCTGCTGCTGCAGGCCACGGGACACGTCGCCCGCGACATCGCGCAGTTGGTCGATCCGCAGCCCGAGCACAGGCCCGACGCGCGGCCGCCACCCGCTGCGAGCGCGCCCGGATGAGCGGAGTCATTCCCGCGCTGGGTCTCATCATGTTCGGCGCGGTCTTTCTCCTGTTGCCTTTCGGCTTCCCGGTCGGATTCACGCTGATGGGCACGGCAATGCTGTTTGCGCTCATCGGGCACTTCGCGGGCGCGTTCGACCTGATGCTGCTGACCGCATTGCCGCAGCGGCTCCTCGGCCTGATGGAAAACGATCTGTTGCAGGCGATCCCGTTGTTCGTCTACCTCGGCGTGATCATGCAGCGCACGACGCTCGCGGCCGAGTTGCTGGAGGCGATGAGCGGGCTCTTCGGCAAACACGCCGGCGGACTGTCGATCTCCACCGTGATCCTCGGCGCGCTGCTGGCGCCGACGACCGGTGCGGTCGGAGCATCGGTGCTCACGCTCGGCTTGCTCGCGCTGCCCGCGATGCTCAATGCCGGCTATGAAAGGAGCCTTGCCTGCGGCGTCGTGTGCAGCGCCGGCACGCTCGGCACCGTGCTCCCGCCCTCGATCATCCTCATCGTGCTGGCCGATCTCATGCGCGGCGCGAACGCGGAAGCGCAGATCATGCGCGGCGAGGACGTGCACGGCGCGCTCATCATCAAGGACATCTAGGTCGGGATGCTCGCGCCGGTCGGCATCCTGCTCGCCTGCTACCTGATTTACGCAATCGCGATCGCAGTGCTCAGGCCCGCGACCTGTCCGCCGCTGCCGCCCGAGCGCCGCAAGCGTCTGCCGTGGCCGCGGCTCATCGTCGTCGTGTTCGGGCCGCTCGCCTTTATCGCGCTGCTGCTCGGATCGATCGTGACGGGTCGGGTCTATACGGTCGAGGCCGCGGCGCTGGGCGCGATCGTCGCGACGGTCTACGCCTGGGTCCGCGGCGAGCTGAACTGGCTGCGCTGGGCGGAAACGGTGCGGATGGTGATGCGCCTGACCGGCATGATGTTCCTGCTCCTGATGGGCGCATCGACATTCACGCTCGTCTTCCGCGGCCTGAACGGGGTGGCGAGCGTGCATGCGCTGCTGGGCATGCTGCCGGGAGGGCTGACGATCGCGGTGCCGGCGGTATTCGCGGTGACGTTCTGCTTTGGCTTCTTCCTCGACGCGCTGGAGATCCTGCTCCTGGTCGTGCCGATCGCGGTGCCGCCGCTGCTCGCGCTCGGGGCGCAGCCGATCTGGCTTACCGCGCTGATGGCGCTCACGGTGCAGACGAGCTTCCTGATGCCCCCATCCGGCTTTGCGCTTTTCTTCCTCCGCAGCGTCGCACCGCGCAGCGTCGCGACCCGCGACATCTACAAGGGCGCGCTGCCGTTCCTTTT
>VBCS01000131.1:0-354 GCA_005888955.1 Betaproteobacteria bacterium | reverse complement strand
TCATCGCAATGCTCGTGCGCATGCCCGAGTTGGCGACCGCGCTGCCGGCGCTTATGGACTGAGCCTGCGCCTTGCGTCGGGCAAATCTATGCGGCCGTCGCGGCCCCGGCCTCGGCGAGTTGCGAGCGCCTTGCGACCAAGCTTGTCATCGCGCGCTCGAACAGCGGGACCGATTCGATCGCCAGCGAAGCGCGGCCGCTGCGAAAGGCTTCGGCCAGGCTCTCCGGCGTGTGGACAAACGCCGTACTGCCGTCGCGATGGCTGAAGAGCAGCCGCCGGCGCTGCGGTGCGCGCCAGGCGAGCCTCGCCAGCACCGTTTCGCCGTCGTCCTCGCTCTTGAACTCGCACCAGTCG
>VBCS01000522.1 GCA_005888955.1 Betaproteobacteria bacterium | reverse complement strand
TTTCCTCTTTTGTTCGCCGCTCAGACGAAGGCGCTTTCCTTCCGATCCGAGATCCTGAACACGACGAAAACCGCGAGGCCGGTAGCGGCCAGAAGGATAGTCGACAGTGCCGATGCCGTCCCGAATTGCCCGTCGAGCACCGACAGATAGATGCGCACGGGCATGGTCATGGTGCGGCCCACATAAAGGATCAGCGAGCTGGACAATTCGTTGATCGCGGTGATGAAGCTCATCAGCGCACCGGCGATGACGCCGGGCAGCATCAGCGGCAAGGTGACCTTAAGAAACGCGCGCCAGGGTGGGGCACCCAAACTGATCGCCGCTTCCTCGATGCCGCCCTTGATCTGTTTCAGGATCGCGGCGCTGGACCGCACGGCATAGGGAAGCCGGCGGATGAACAGCATCAAAACGATGATCGCCGCCGTGCCGGTGATTTGCAGCGGCGGCACGTTGAACGTGACCACGAAGGCCAGTCCCATCACCACGCCCGGCACGATGTAGGGAACCAGCAGCATGCTGTCGAGCGCACCGGCGGCAATCGTCTCGCGCCGGGCGAGGATGTATCCGATCAACGTGCCCAGGATCACGATCAACACCACGGCGGCGGTTGAAAACGTGAAGCTGTTGGCGATGACGTGCGGCACCTCACCCAGAATTCTGGCATAGCTGTCCAGGCTGAAACCCGGATGGAACACCGGCCCGCTGGTCTTGCGGAACGAAGTGTAGATGACGACCAGCGAGGGCAGCGAGCCTGCCAGCACGATGGCGTAACAAACGAAATGCGCGGCGGCCGAAGCGATAGATCCCAGCCGCTGCGGCGAGGGACGCCGGATCAGCGACCCGGCGATGTCGCGCCGGCGCACGGCCCAGCGTTGCAACACCACCACCGCCATGGAAACGGCGATCAAGACGACACTGGTCGCCGAGGCGAGCCCCGGATTGCCGCCCATCTCCGCGGTGAATAAATCGAAGGCGGTGGTCGCCAGCAGACGCACCTTGCCGCCGACGATTGCAGGCGTGCCGAAATCGGCGATCGACAGAACAAAGGCGAGCAGCGCTCCGCTGCTCACGGCCGGAAAGACGAGCGGTAGCGTGACCTTGAAGAAGCGGCGCCACGGCCCGGCCCCGAGGCTTTCCGCCGCCTCCTCGACCGAGGGGCTGATCGCGCCGAGCCCGCTCGCCGTCAGCAGAAAGACGAAGGGATAGAACTTCAGGCTGAACACCAGCAGGATGCCGAACATGCCATAGATCGGCGGCAGCCCTATTCCGATATCCGCCAGCAGGGCGCGCATCCAGCCGTTCGAGCCCAGCATCATGATCCACGCATAAGCGCCGATGAACGGCGGCGACACCAGCGCCAGCACCGCGAGAGTGGCGAGCAGGTCGCGGCCCACAATTACGAAGCGTGTGGTCAGCATGGCGAGAGGAATACCGAGCAGCATGGCGCCCAGCATTCCGCCCGCGCCGACGATCAGGCTGTTGATGAGCGCGCCTCGATAGGCCGGGTGTCCCAGAATTCGGGCAAAGTTGGCAAGGGTCAGCGCTCCCGAGCGATTGTCGATCACGCTGGCGGTGAAGATGTTGAAGAGCGGCCAGACCATGAGCAGCGCGACCACGGCCAGCGCTACCGCCATGACGCCCGACCAGAAATCGAGCCGCAACCGGCGACTCATGATGCGGCCTCGATGCGCCGGCCTGTTGCGGGATCGAACAAATGCACGCGCGCGAGCGGCAGGATCAATCGCACGCGCGCTCCGTTCTGTTCCAACAGGCGACGTTCCGGCCGGTGCACATGCGCCAGGATTTGCGTCCCTTCGTCCAGTCGCACGCGATAGAACGCCTCGCGCCCGGCGAAGCTGACCTTGTCGACGGCGCCGTCGAGCGCGAGCGCATCGCTTGGCGCGTCGACGGCCGGCCCGGTCAGCGTCATGTCCTCGAGCCTGATCGCCAGCGTCACGCGGTCACGGCCAGCCAGCGCGGGCACCGGTAGTCGCGCCGCGCCGAGCGCCAGCGTGCCGCCGGCGCCTACGGCCAAGTCCGCGATCACGTTCATCGCGCCGACGAAGGAAGCCACGAACAGCGTCGCCGGGCGGGCATAAACCTCCCATGGCGTGCCAACCTGGTGCACGTGGCCGCCCTGCATGACGCCGATGCGGTCGGAGATGACCAGCGCTTCTTCCTGGTCGTGCGTGACATAGATCGTCGTGATACCGAGCGAACGCTGCAAATCACGGATGTCGTCGCGCAGCTCGATGCGCAATTTCGCGTCGAGATTCGACAGCGGTTCGTCCATCAGCAGGATCTGGGGTTTGATGACCACGGCGCGCGCCAGGCCCACGCGCTGCTGCTGGCCGCCCGAAAGCTGGTGCGGCAGGCGCGCGGCATGACCGCCAAGGCGGACGAGATCGAGCGCGCGGGCGACGCGCTCGGCGATTTCCCGGCGCGGGCGGCGGCGGTTCCTGAGACCGAAGGCGACGTTGTCGCCGACCGTCATGTGCGGAAAGATGGCGTAGTCCTGGAACACGAGGCCGATGTTGCGGCGATGAGCAGGTATCTCGTCGATGCGCCGGCCGGCCACCCACACCTCGCCGCTGTCCTGGTGATTGAATCCCGCCACCGTGCGCAGCAGCGTGGTCTTGCCGCAACCGGAAGGTCCGAGCAGCGTGAAGAACTCGCCCGACTCGATGACGAGGTCGATATCGTCGAGCGCCTGCACGCCCGGGTAGCTCTTGCTTATGTGCCGCAGCTCGACCCGGGCCATGGGAACCTATCTCAATATGGGCTGCACGGCCCGATGACTTTGTCGTTCCCTCGCTCGCCCCTCGCTGTACGTCTATTTACTATCTCGGGGCTCGCTGCGGGCCCGCATTTGTCAACTGAGGTCCTCGGGCCGTTCGCCGGGATTTTGAGAT
>VBCS01000523.1 GCA_005888955.1 Betaproteobacteria bacterium | reverse complement strand
CCATGATGTCGATGATGCCGTCGACCATCTGCTTGCGCAGCACTGTCGAGCCGGCGATATAGGGATACATGTCGAGCGCGATCGGCTGCGATGTGCGCGCGGCATCGATGTGCGCGAGCGTTTGCACGGTGCGGCCCCAGTTCCGCGGCCCCGCGCATTTGTGATGCGAGACGACCACCGGTACGCTGCCCCGCCGTCCGGTGGCGAACGCCTCGTCGAGCGATTCGATCACCTTGTCGGACTCGTCGCGGATGTGCGTCGTGTATACGCCGCCGGCGTCGCCGGCAACGTGCGCGAGCAGCGCGAGCTCGTCCAAGTCCGCAGCGGCACCGGGCGCATAGAAGACGCCGGAGCTCAACCCGGTCGCGCCTGTGTCCAGGCCTTCGCGCAGCAGCTCGACCATCCGCGATTGCTCGGCTGGCGTCGCGGGACGGTAAGGATCGTCCATCGCCGCCACCCGCAGCGTCGAATGGCCGATCAGCGCCGCGACGTTGACCGCGGGCCGCGCCTTTTCGACCGCGGCGACATACGCGGCCATCGTCGGGTAGACGTACTTGTCGCCGCCGAGCAGGTTGAGCGGCGGCGGCGCGTCGGAATGCACCAGTGGTGCCAGGCTGATGCCGCAATTGCCGATGACGACGGTGGTCACGCCCTGACTGATCTTCGGCAGCATCTGTGGCGCGGCCAATAGGATCTGATCGTCGTGCGTATGCACGTCGACGAAGCCCGGCGCCACGATCTTTCCGGCGACGTCGTGAACGTCGGCGTCATGCGTCGAGATATGCGCGCCGACCGCGGCGATGCGCTCCGCTTCGATGCGCACATCGGCGACGAAGCGCGCTGCGCCGGTGCCGTCGACGACCGTGCCACCCTTGAGGACGAGCGCGCTATGTTTACGCTCGCTCATGACGGCTGGACCTCGCCGTTGGACCACGCGCGCTCCAGGACCGGATGGGTCTCGCTATCGACGCCTCGCTCCTGCAGGACCTGCCGCACGCGCTTCAATTGCCGCAACGCGGGCGGGCCGCGGCGCAAGCCCGTGCCGACCATGAGTATTTCCACATACGCCATTTGCGCGAGATACGCCTCGGTGCCGACGCGCATGGAAGGGTCGGCCGGAACGACGACCGGCAGGACGATATCGGCCCGTCCAGCGAGCGGCGTATCAGGACGTGTGATGGCGATGATCAATGCACCCTGCTCCTTCGCGACGTCGACCGTTTCCAGGAGGAACGGCATCCGTCCGATATGCGAGATCGCCAGCGCGACGTCGTGCTTGTTCATCGTCGCCGCGGAGACGAGTTGCAGATGCGCGTCGAAATAGAAATTCGAGACGAGGCCGAGCCGCGAGAAGCGCGCCTGCGCGTCGCTCGCCATGAACATCGACGTGTTGCCGACTGCGTAGCAGTCGACCCGCCGCGCCTTGGCGATCCGCGTGACCGCGCGCTCGATGTCCTCTGGCGCGATATGCTGCTCGAGGTTGGCAAGTGCGCTCGCCGCGCCCTGCAGGATCTTGTGCGTGACGGCCTGCATGTCGTCGCCTGGCACGACCGCGCGGTGCAGCGTCGATGTTCCCACGGCAAGGCTCTGCGCCAGGTGCAGCTTGAAGTCGCGCAGGCCGGCGAAACCCATTGCGCGGCAGAAGCGAACGATCGTCGGTGGGCTGACCTTCGCGCGGCGGGCCAGCGCGTCGACATTGGCGCGCACCGCGAAATCCGGATCGGCGAGCATGGCTGCGGCGACCTGCTGCTGTCCCTGCGACAGCGTATCGGCGCGCTCGCGCATCGTGAGCAGGAGATCGCCCACGGGCCGGTGGAGCTTGTTGCGGCGTCTACTCATGCGGCTCACGCGGGCGGCATTAGAAGAACGTGCGGATCGCGCCTGTGACGCGATAATCGTCGTCGACGGTGAAGAGCGCACGCCATTTGTCGAACGTCGTGCACGGATGGGAAATGCCGCAGCCGACGAGATCGCCGACCTGCGGCGCCGTGTCGCCATCGACGGGAAAGCGCAAATAGGCGTGCTGATCGTTCATGTTGGCGATCTTCCACGATGCCGGCACGCTCTGCGGCGCGGCGTCGGTTCCCGGGCGGTAGCGTTTGCTGGCGATCGGCATCTCGAGGTCGAACGACGCGTCGCGTTTGCCCATGGTGAGGATCGCCAATCCTGGCTCGGGACAGGATTGCACCCGCGACCAGACTTCGAGCGCCGGTTGCAGCCCGGGGCGCGATTGCCAGGCGGCGCCGCTGCGCGCTTTCACGCCTTCCAGCATGCGGTTGTAGAAACCCGAATCGTGCGTGACGTAACAGCCGCTGCGCAGAATCGTCAGCACGGGCTTGGACAGCTTCATCGGCAGATCGCGCGCGACGATATCGAACGCGGCCGAGCCGCCTGCGCTGAGGATGATCGCCGGACCGGCGAAGAGACCCTCGCGGTCGCAGGCAAGCGCGACGTCGTGCACGCGCCGCATCAATCCGTCGACCACGATTTCGTCGCGAGCCGAGTCGCCGGTG
>VBCS01000001.1 GCA_005888955.1 Betaproteobacteria bacterium | reverse complement strand
CGCTGCTTGAGCGCATCGCCCAGTCGCGGATAGAACGCTGCCAGCGCAGCCGCATCGGCCTGGCGCACGCCATACGGCGGATTGGTTACGATGACTCCCCCGGGCGCCGGCGCGGCGCGCGCAAGCGCATCGACGCGTTCGACTACGACCGCTCCGGCCGCGCCTGCGGCGGCGAGATTCACGCCGCAGCGCTGAATGGCCGATGGGTCGCTGTCGCTGGCGTATATGCCTGCGGGCGCCGGCGGCTTCATGCGTCGCTGCGCCGCCTGCTTGATCCGCTGCCAGGTCGGACCGTCGTACCAGTCGAGCTTCTGGAAACCGAACGTACGCTTGAGGCCGGGCGCGATGTCAAGCGCCATCAACGCCGCTTCGACCGCGATGGTGCCGCTGCCGCACATAGGATCGAGGAGCGGCGTGCCCGGTTGCCAGCCCGCGAGGCGCAGCAGTCCCGCAGCGAGATTTTCGCGCAACGGCGCGTCCGCGGCCTCGCGGCGGTATCCGCGCTTGAACAGCGGCTCGCCGGAGGTGTCGAGGTAGAACGTGGCATGATCCGCGGTGAGGTACGCGTGCACGCGCACGTCGGGGCGCTCCTTGCTTACGGTGGGTCGCTTGCCCGCGACGGTGCGATGACGATCGCACACGGCATCCTTGATCCTGAGCGTCGCGAACTCCAGGCTCTTCAATGGCGAGCGCGTCGCCGCAACGTCGACGCGCAGTGTGCGATCGGCGCGGAACCAGTGCGGCCAGTCGAGGCCGTACGCCAACGCATAAACGTCGCGTTCGTCGCGGTAGGCGCCGTCGCCGACGCGCCAGAGCACGCGACTCGCCAGCCGGCTCTCGAGATTGGCGCGATACGCGAGCTCCAGCGCGCCCGCAAAGGCGACCCCGCCGTCGGCCGGTGCGATGTCGCCGGCGCCGAGCCGCTCGAGCTCGTCGGCGAGCGCTGTCTCCAGCCCGCGCGGGCACGGTGCGAAATAGCGTTCCACGAACGATCCGTCAGAACGGCTTGAATACGACCAGCAGCACGATGGCGACCAATACCGGCAGGGCAGGAATCTCGTTGATCCAGCGGTAGAACACGTCGCGGTGCCGGTTGCGGTCCTCCCGGAAGTCGCGCATCAGTTTGCCGAGCCAGAGGTGGTGCGCGACGAGGATCGCGACAAGCGCGAGTTTGGCATACAGCCAGTCGCCGGTGACGCCGTAGCCGAGCCAGAGCCACATGCCGGAGACGATCGTCAGCACCGCGCTGGGCGCCATGATGCCGTAATAGAGTTTTCGCTCCATCACCTTGAAGCGCTCGATGCCGATCGCATCGGTCGCCATGGCGTGGTACACGAATAGGCGCGGAAGGTAGAACAGCCCAGCAAACCAGCTGACCAGGAAGATGATGTGGAGCGACTTGAGCCAGAGCATTGTTATGACGCGCCTTCCTCGATCTGTCCCTTGGAATCAGCGGTACAAACCTTGTTGCCGTCATTCCCGCCCCCCGCGTTCGCGGGGGCAGGGTTGCGGGAATCCAGGCCTTCCTAACGACACTGGATCCCCGCCTTCGCGGGGATGACGCGGCTGTTTCCAATCGCCGCGACGCTTCGCGTCTTGCTTTTGGACAGCCGCGTCACTTGAGCAGGCGCCGCCGCGTCAACACCAGCGCGATGTAATAGCCAGACGAGGCGTAGGCGAGAAGCACCGCCAGGTGCAGCGTGATGTCGTCGGGCACCTTGCCCGCGAGCAGGCCGGGCGCGATGTCAAGCGCCATCAACGCCGCTTCGACCGCGATGGTGCCGCTGCCGCACATAGGATCGAGGAGCGGCGTGCCCGGTTGCCAGCCCGCGAGGCGCAGCAGTCCCGCAGCGAGATTTTCGCGCAACGGCGCGTCCGCGGCCTCGCGGCGGTATCCGCGCTTGAACAGCGGCTCGCCGGAGGTGTCGAGGTAGAACGTGGCATGATCCGCGGTGAGGTACGCGTGCACGCGCACGTCGGGGCGCTCCTTGCTTACGGTGGGTCGCTTGCCCGCGACGGTGCGATGACGATCGCACACGGCATCCTTGATCCTGAGCGTCGCGAACTCCAGGCTCTTCAATGGCGAGCGCGTCGCCGCAACGTCGACGCGCAGTGTGCGATCGGCGCGGAACCAGTGCGGCCAGTCGAGGCCGTACGCCAACGCATAAACGTCGCGTTCGTCGCGGTAGGCGCCGTCGCCGACGCGCCAGAGCACGCGACTCGCCAGCCGGCTCTCGAGATTGGCGCGATACGCGAGCTCCAGCGCGCCCGCAAAGGCGACCCCGCCGTCGGCCGGTGCGATGTCGCCGGCGCCGAGCCGCTCGAGCTCGTCGGCGAGCGCTGTCTCCAGCCCGCGCGGGCACGGTGCGAAATAGCGTTCCACGAACGATCCGTCAGAACGGCTTGAATACGACCAGCAGCACGATGGCGACCAATACCGGCAGGGCAGGAATCTCGTTGATCCAGCGGTAGAACACGTCGCGGTGCCGGTTGCGGTCCTCCCGGAAGTCGCGCATCAGTTTGCCGAGCCAGAGGTGGTGCGCGACGAGGATCGCGACAAGCGCGAGTTTGGCATACAGCCAGTCGCCGGTGACGCCGTAGCCGAGCCAGAGCCACATGCCGGAGACGATCGTCAGCACCGCGCTGGGCGCCATGATGCCGTAATAGAGTTTTCGCTCCATCACCTTGAAGCGCTCGATGCCGATCGCATCGGTCGCCATGGCGTGGTACACGAACAGGCGCGGAAGGTAGAACAGCCCAGCAAACCAGCTGACCAGGAAGATGATGTGGAGCGACTTGAGCCAGAGCATTGTTATGACGCGCCTTCCTCGATCTGTCCCTTGGAATCAGCGGTACAAACCTTGTTGCCGTCATTCCCGCCCCCCGCGTTCGCGGGGGCAGGGTTGCGGGAATCCAGGCCTTCCTAACGACACTGGATCCCCGCCTTCGCGGGGATGACGCGGCTGTTTCCAATCGCCGCGACGCTTCGCGTCTTGCTTTTGGACAGCCGCGTCACTTGAGCAGGCGCCGCCGCGTCAACACCAGCGCGATGTAATAGCCAGACGAGGCGTAGGCGAGAAGCACCGCCAGGTGCAGCGTGATGTCGTCGGGCACCTTGCCCGCGAGCAGCGGCCGCGCGATGTCGATCGCGTGGGAAAGGGGCAGAACGACAGCGACGCCGCGCAACGCCGCCGGCATCTGATCGACGGGAAAGAACACTCCCGAGAGCAGCAGCATCGGTGTCAGTACGAGCGTGAAAAAGTATGTAAAGAAGTCGTATCCGGGCGCGAGCGAATTCATGACCAGGCCGAATGCGCCGAACGTGAGTCCGACGATGAAGCCGAGCGGCAGGACCCACAGAGCGAGCCACGAATGTCCGAACCCCAATCCCAGGATGACCATGAGGATCGCCAGCACTGACATCACGCTCTTCGACGCCGCCCAGATCCATTCGGCGAACATGACGTCGTCGAGCGAAACGGGCGCGTTGATGATGGCTTCCCACGTCCGCTGCACGTGCATGCGCGAAAACGCGGAGTACATCGCCTCGAAGGACGACGTGAACATCGCGCTCTGACAAACCATACCCGTGCCGATGAAGGCGATGTATTTCATTCCGCCGACCTCGGGCACGAACGCGCCGATGCCGTAACCGAGCGCCAGCATGTACAGCAGCGGGTCGGCGATGTTGCCGAGCACCGACGCCAGCGCCAGCTTGCGCCAGACAAGGAGATTACGGCGCCAGACCGGAATCCAGCGCAGCGACAGTTCCGGGGTGCGAAGCAGCGAAGCGGAATACATGCAGCGGCGTACGAATTATCTCGCAAGTATAACCCGAACACCCGATACGGGCCGGCGTGCACGCGGACTCGGAAAGGAGTATCGTTTGCGGCCAGCTCCGCCAGGGAAGAATTTTTCCTGCGCGCCCGCGACCGACCCGAGGAGCCTGCCGTCATGTCCGAAGCCGCCGTCTCCAACGACGAGTTCACCGCTTTCTGGAACAACGTCCTGGTCGACAAGTTCGAGCGGTTCCGCAACATCCTCCTCGACGGCTTGAGCTACCACAGCGAAGCCCCGCTGCGGACTCTCGAGATCGCGCAAGGCGCCCGCGCGCTCGATGTCGGCTGCGGCTGGGGGGACACCGCGATAGCGCTCGCCCGGAAGGTGGGGCCGTCGGGATCGGTCCTGGGACTGGATTGCTGCGATGCCTTCCTGGAGAAGGGAAGACAGGACGCCCGCGCGGCCGGCCTTGCAAACCTGCGCTTCGTTGCCGCGGACGTGCAGACGTATCACTTTCAGCCCGAATTCGATTTCTGCTTTTCTCGCTTCGGCATGATGTTCTTCAGCAACCCGGTCGCAGCGATGCGCAATATCAGGAGCGCGCTCAAGCCCGGCGGAAGATTGATGTTCATCACCTGGCGCGCTCTCGCGGACAATCCCTTCATGGCTATCCCGAAGCAGATCGTGCTGCAGTATCTTCCGCCGCCGGGGGAGAACGCGCAGACCTGCGGGCCGGGACCGTTCTCCATGGCCAATCCGGAGGTCGTCACCGCGCAACTCAGGGCGGCTGGATTCGAGGATGCACGGTTCGAGCTGACCGACGGGACGGTGATGATCGGCGCAACCGTCGAGCAGGCGATGGATTTCCAGCTCGCACTGGGACCGGCCGGAGAGATTTTTCGCGAAGCGGGCGTGCAGGCGGGGCAGCGCCGGCAGGAAATCGAGGATGCGCTGCGTACCGAGCTGTCGCGCCATCTGCAGAACGGCAAGGTATACATGCAGTCCAGTTCGTGGGCCATCACCGCCCGCAAGCCTGCCGCATGACGGAAGCAGGCGGCGGTTTGCTGCGTTGCCCCGGCTGACCGCGGGTCTAGAGGATCGATGCTCGAGCTGCTGCTGGATCCGCAGGCATGGATCGCCTTGATCACGCTGATCGCGCTGGAGCTGGTGCTGGGCATCGACAACATCATCTTCATATCGATCCTGGTCGACCGGTTACCGCAGAAACGGCGCGAGTTCGCGCGCAGGACGGGACTGTTCCTGGCGATGTTCATGCGCATCGCGCTGCTGTTCCTGCTGTCGTGGATCGTCGGGCTCGTTGCGCCCTTGTTTACGCTTTTGGGTCAGGAGATTTCCGGTCGCGACTTGATCCTGATCGCGGGTGGCGTTTTCATCATCTGGAAGAGCACCAAGGAGATCCATCAGCTGCTTGTCGGTGGCGAAGACGAAGCGTCGAGTGCGCGCGGCGCGACGTTTTCGGCGGTGATCATCCAGATCGCCATCATCGATCTCGTCTTCTCGCTCGATTCGATCATAACGGCGGTCGGCATGGTCGACCGGCTCGAAGTCATGATCGCCGCCGTCGTGGGCTCAGTACTGCTCATGATGGCGTTCGCCGGCGCAATCGGCGGCTTCGTCTCCAGCCATCCGACCATCAAGATGTTGGCGCTGGCATTTCTCCTCGTAATCGGCGTTGTGCTTATCGCCGATGGCTTCGATCACCACGTGCCCAAGGGCTACGTGTACTTCGCGATGGCCTTTGCCGTGGGCGTGGAGATGCTCAATCTGCGCCTTCGCAAGCGCGTGATGCGGGCGCCGGCGACGCGGAAGCGCTACGGTCGCAACCATTGATAGCCACGCCCGCTGGCACCGCTCGTCATCGGCTCCGCGTTCGCGCAATCAGGCTATCCCAACCATCCGATCAAGCTCGTCGTGCCTTACCCGCCGGGTGCGCTGACCGATCTTCTCGCGCGTTCGATCGGCGACCGGCTCGCGGTGGGCCTCAGACAGCCGGTCATCGTCGACAACAAGCCGGGCGCGGGCACCCTGGTCGGCGCGGAATTCGTTGCCAGGCAACCCCCCGACGGCTACACGCTGCTGATGGCGACCAGCACCACCCTCGGTATCAGCCCGGCGCTGTATCGGCCGTCGCCGATCAATCCGCTGCGCGACTTTGCGCCGATCTCGCAAGTCGGCTCGGTGAACTTCTTCCTCATCGCCAACCTCGCGTTCCCCGCGAAGAACGTGCGCGAGATGATCGAGGCGATCCGCAAGAATCCCGGCAAGTACAACTATGCGTCGGTCGGGAGCGGCAGCCCGCATCACCTGTTCATGGAAGCGCTGAAGGCCGAGCTCTCGCTCGACATCCAGCACGTCCCGTACAAGGGCACTCCGGCCGCGCTGACCGATCTGCTCACGGGAGCGATCCAGGTCATGTTCGCCGATGCGACGATTGCCGTACCGAATATACAGGGCGGCAAGGTGACGGCGCTGGGGACGTCGGCAGCGAAACCGACGACGCTTTTGCCCGGGTTGGCGCCGATCGCCGGCACCGTCGCGGGCTTCGATTGGGAGGCGTGGCAGGGCATCGTCGCGCCGGCGGGAACGCCGAAGGAGATCGTGACGCGGCTCTCCTCCGAGCTGCAGAAGATCCAGGCCACGCCCGAATTCCAGGCGCAACTGCTCAGGTTCGGCATGGAACCGTCTGCCCCGCACAGCCCGGAACAATTCGCGGCGATCATCGAAGCCGAGCAGCCGCGTTGGGCCAGGGCGATCCGCGATTCGGGCGCCAA
>VBCS01000521.1 GCA_005888955.1 Betaproteobacteria bacterium | reverse complement strand
CGGCGCCAGCAGTTCATCGTCCGCGAGATCGGCCGCGAGAACGATGCCTGATTTCGTCCGGTCCGCCCCGCGCACGCTTATCTGCGGGTCGCTCGCGCTCGACACCATCATGGTGTTTCCCGACCGTTTCGCCCGGCACATCCTGCCTAGCGAGACGCACGTGCTCTCGGTCTCCTTTCAGATCCGCGAGATGCGGCGCGAATGGGGTGGCTGCGCCGGCAACATCGCGTACAACCTCAAGGGTCTGGGCGGCGAGCCGGTCGTGATGGCTACGGTGGGAGACGACGGCGTCGGCTACGTGGAGCGGCTGGCGGCGCAGGACGTTGCTGCCGATGGCGTCCGCGTGATTCCCGGGACCTACACCGCGCAGGCGTTCATCATCACCGACCTCGACGACAATCAGATCACTGCGTTTCATCCCGGCGCCATGAACGAATCGCATCGCAATCGCGTCGGCGACGTTGCCGACATCGCGCTCGGCATCGTTGCGCCCGACGGCCGGGAGGGCATGCGCTCGCACGTGCGCGAATTCGCCGCCGCGCACGTTCCCTTCATCTTCGATCCGGGGCAGGGATTGCCGCTGTTCTCCGGCGCCGAGCTGATCGAAATGGTCGATTGCGCCGAATACGTCGCGGTCAATGATTACGAAGCGCGGCTGCTTGCCGAGCGCACGGGCCTATCGATCGAGGCGATCGCGGCGCGCGTCGACGCGCTGATTGTCACGCGTGGCGGCGAGGGCTCGCGCGTCTACACCGACGGCGCGGTGCTGGAGATTCCGGCGGTGAAGCCCGCCGCGCTGGTCGACCCGACCGGCTGCGGCGACGCCTACCGTGCGGGCCTGCTCTACGGGATCGGGCAAGGATGGGATTGGGAGCGCACGGGCCGGCTCGCTTCGCTGCTGGGGTCGATGAAGATTGCTTCGCGCGGCGGTCAGAATCATGCGCTCGGCCGCGACGCGGTCGCGGCGCTGTACCGCGAGCGATTCGGTCAGTCGTTGTTCTGAATTGCAACGTTCATTCGAACGACTTCGGGACCGGCGGCGAGCGACTAGGAACCTGGAACACGCGAGCATCGTCGAGCCTGACGGCGGTGAGCGTCCCGCCCCAAAGGCAGCCCGAGTCGAGCATCATCACGTTCGGCGCAAACATGAGGTCGAGCGCCGACCAGTGCCCGCACAAAACCTTCACCCCGGCCGATTTGCGCTCGGGGTGCGCGAACCAGGGGGCGAAGCCCGCCGGCGCGTATTCATCGCGTCGTCCGCAGAGCAGAAACGCAATCGCGTGCAGGCATTGACGATGACGCGCAACCGGTCGTAGCCGGTGAGTTTGTCGTCCCATCGCGCGGGCTCGTCGCCATAGAGATGACGCAGGAAATCGTCGTGTGTGGCTGACGCCAGAGTCGCCTCGACCTCGCGCGAGAGCATAACGGCTCGCGCGGGCGTCCACGACGGAAGAAGCCCCGCGTGCACCATGAGCAGCTCGCCTTCGAGGACAACCAGCGGCTGCCGGCGCAGCCATGCGAGGAGCTCGTCGCGGTCGGGCGCCTCGAGAATCGGTGACAGCGTGTCGTGACCGTGCGCCGCACGATGCCCTGCCGCGACGATCAGCAGGTGAATGTCGTGATTGCCGAGCACGATGGTAGCGGCCGCGCCGAGCGCCTTCACGGTGCGCAGGACCGATAGCGAATCGGGGCCGCGATTGACGAGATCTCCGACGACCCAGAGGCGGTCGCGCGCGCGATCGAACGCGATGATGTCGAGAAGCTGCGCGAATTCGGCGTAACAGCCCTGAATGTCACCGACGACGTAATGACTCATGGCGCGGGAATCGCGGAAGCCGATGCGGGCGCGCGCTCGGCGCGACGCGCTATTTCTTGAGCGCCAGGATCCAGCTCACCAGTGCCTTGATATCGTCGTCGGGCACCTGCGGATTCGGCGGCATCGGAACCTGGCCCCAGACGCCGGCGCCGCCGGCTTTGATCTTCTGCGCGAGCTTCGCCTGCGCGCCGGCATCGCCCTTGTATTTGGCGGCGACGTCCACGTAGGCCGGACCGACGATTTTCTTGTCGATGCCGTGACATGCTGCGCAACCGTCTTTCTGCATGAGCGCCTCGCCCGCCTTCAGATCGAGCGGCGCGCCCGGTCTCGCAGCACCGGTAGCCGGGGGTGGTGCCGCGCCCGCCGTGATTGCCGCAGTCGGGGCCGTCGTGGCAACGGGCGCGGTGGACGTCGACGTCGTTGCGACGGCTGGCGCCT
>VBCS01000520.1 GCA_005888955.1 Betaproteobacteria bacterium | reverse complement strand
AACGACTGCGAACAGGCGTCCGCCGGGCCTCAATTGTTTGAACCACGCCTCCGGCAGGATCGGCGTCGAGCCCGTCAGGACGATGGCGTCGTATTCCCCGCTTCGCCAGCCGCGCGCCCCGTCGCCCGCTTCGAGCCGCGCGTTCGCTATGCCGGCGCCGGCCAAGTGCGTCCACGCTTCGGCATGAAGACGGGAATTGATCTCGACGCTGGTGACATCGGCCGAGCGCCGCGCGAGCAATGCGGTGAGATAGCCGCTACCCGTGCCGATTTCGAGCACCGATTCGTTTGCCTTGAGTTGCAGCTCCTGCAGCACCCGAGCTTCCATCTTGGGCGTCCACATGCGTTCGCCGTCGCCCAGGGGTATTTCGAGATCGGCGAACGGCAGCGTCCGATAGGTCGGTGGGACGAAGTCTTCGCGCCTGACCTGAAAAAGCAGGTCGAGTACTTCCTGGTCCAGCACCGCCCAGGTGCGCACTTGCTGCTCGACCATGTTGAAGCGTGCCTGCTCGAAATCCATGCATCCCCTTTGTCTAGGAGCCTGTCGGGCTTACTGTCGCGTGAGAGCAAGCCCGACAGGCCCCTAACAGGACAGCTGACCCGAAGTCGGCCAATGATGCCGTCTGCCATCATTCCACGTCAATCGCCGCTGGCCGGCGCCGGTATAGCGAACGCGCGGCTCGAAGCGGGCGACGGGGCCCGCGGCTGGCGCAGCGGGGAATACGACGCCATCGTCCTGACGGGCTCGACGCCGATCCTGCCGGACTCGTGGTTCAAGCAATTGAGGCCCGGCGGACGCCTGTTCGCAGTCGTTGGCGACCCGCCGGCGATGACGGCGCGGCTGACGCGCTGGAGTGCCCCCGGAGCAATTGTTCACCAAGACCTGTTCGAGACGGTGATCGCGCCGCTTAAGAACGCGCCGCAACCCGCACGCTTCGTATTCTAAAGCCGGTGACCGGGTTAGATTCCTGAGGTCCCGAACCGATGTTGAAACGCACGCTTGTGTTCGTGCTCGGCGCCGCCATGGGCGCGGTGCTCCCGTCAGCGGCCGCCGAGGACCTGCTGCAGATCTACGGTGACGCGCTTGCGAACGACCCGACGCTGGCCTCGGCCCGCGCGAACTGGCTCGCGATCCAGGAGGCCGTGCCGCAGGCACGGGCAGGCCTGCTGCCGTCAGTGACGCTCGTGGCCAATGCCAATCGCCAGAACTTCTACGAGAAACTCCATACCGATCCCAGCGTATCGGTTACCGAGAACTTTCCGGCGTACAACTACACGGTCTCGGCGAGCCAGCCGCTTTATCGCAAGCAGAACATCGTCGCGCTGGATCAGGCGAAACAGACCGTCGGCCAGAGCGACTTCGTGCTCGCATCCGTTCGCCAGGACCTCATCGTTCGAGTAGCGCAGGCGTATCTCGACGTACTGCTGGCGCGCTTCAATATCGAGCTGACCGAGAGCCAGAAGGCGGCGGTCAGCGAGAATCTCGCGCAGGCGAAGCGCAACTTCGAGGTCGGGACCGCGACGATCACGGATACCAATGACGCGCAGGCCAAGTACGACCAGATCGTGGCGCAGGAGATTTCGACCCAGAACGACCTCGATAACAAGCTCGCTGCCTTGCGCGCGATCATCGGCCGCGCGCCGAAGGAGCTGAAGCCGTTCGGCGGCGGATTCGCGCCCCAGCTGCCGACGCCCAACACGCTCGACGCCTGGATCGAAGCGGCCGTGCGCGACAATCCGCAGGTGCGCATCGCGCAGGCGAACTACGACATCGCAGTGCTCGAGGTGGACAGGCAGCGCGCCGGTCACTATCCGACGCTCGATCTGGTCGCGAGCCTCAACCAGGGCTATGCCGGGGCGACGCCGTCATTGTCGTCGACCAACACGGTTGCCAACGATTCGCGGGTCGGGCTGATCGGCGTGCAGCTCAATGTGCCGCTGTATCTCGGCGGGTTGATCGACTCCAGGGTGCGACAAGCCGTGGCGAACCAGGAGAGAACGCGGCAGGACCTCGAAACGGCGCGGCGCAGCGCGCAGCTTTCGGCGCAGACCGCGTTCAACGGCGTCACCAGCGGTGTGGCGCAGGTCACTGCCTTCGAGCAGGCGGTCAAGTCGGCACAGGTTTCTTACGATTCGACCAAACTGGGGCTCGAGGTCGGGGTACGCACCAATCTCGACGTGCTCAACCAGCAACAGCAAGTCTTCCAGACGCGCTTCAACCTGGCCCAGTCGTACTACAATTTCGTGATCAGCGGGCTTAAGTTGAAGCAGGCAGTCGGCACGCTCTCCGATCCCGACGTCGACGAACTCAACCGGGCGCTCGGCGGCTGAGGTTCCCTACTCGCTGTACCGCGCGCGCCGCGAGCTGCGGCGCGAGCCATTCCCACAGGCGGTCGGCTGCCCCGCGATGCATCGCGTGAAAGGCGCGCGCGGCCAGACCCATCGCCTGGCGCCGTCCCGGGTCCGCGAACAGAGCGATGAGCGCCGCAATCAACGCGTCGGCATGCGCGACGCGGAGTGCCGCGCCTGATTCGATCGCACCCGCCGTGGCTTCACTAAAGTTGAAAGTGTGTGGCCCGATCAGGACCGGCGTGCCGACGGCCAGCGATTCGATCAGGTTCTGCCCTCCAAGCGGCAACAGACTGCCGCCGACAAAGGCCACGTCTGCAGCCGCGTAATATGCTGCCATCTCGCCCATCGAATCCCCGAGGACCACGCCGATGTCCGCGGGCACGGGCGCGTTCGCGTCGCTGCGCCGGACGAAAGGAACACCGCGTGCGCGGAGCAACTCGGCGACCGTCGCGAAGCGCTGCGGATGCCGGGGCACCAGCACCAGCAGCGGATTGTCCGGCAGCCCTCGTCGCGCGAGGGCATCGAGCAACAACGTCTCCTCGCCGTCGCGCGTGCTCGCCGCCACCCAGATCGGGCGCATCGCGCCGAAACGGAGTCGGAATTCCGCCCCCAGCTCGAGCGCGGACGACGGGATGGTGACATCGAATTTCAGGTTGCCGGTGACGACGGCCTCCGGAGCACCCAGTTCGGCGAGCCGCGCCGCGTCGGCGGCTGACTGCGCAGCAACGCCAGAAAGGCGCTGCAGCATCGGTCGCGTCAGCGATCGGAAGCGCGCGTAGCCGCGCGCCGAGCGCTCGGACAGTCGGGCGTTGACGAGGTACAAGGGAACGTTCGCGCTCCCGGCGCCGGCGATGAGGTTTGGCCACAACTCGGTTTCGAGCAGAAACCCCGCGGCTGGTCGGAAATGGGCATAGAAGGAGCGGATCGCGAACGGTACGTCGTAGGGCAACCACGCTCGTATAACGCGGTCGCCGAAAAGGGTCTCCGCCGTCTCCCGGCCGGTCGCAGTCATGTGCGTGAGCACGATGGCCGCTTCCGGATAGGTGGCTTTCAGTCGTTGCACAAGCGGAACCGCCGCGCGCGTCTCGCCGACCGAAACCGCGTGAATCCAATACACCGGGCCGGTGATGCTGCCACGATAGCGCCCGAACCGTTCTCCGATGCGCTCGCGATAGCGCGGCTCGCGCCGGCCGCGCCACCACAGCCGCAGCGGCAACAGCGGCAGCGTGGCCGAGCCGAGCAGCGTGTAGAGCGCGCGCGAGGGTTCCATCAGCAAGGTGGCCGCGTGTGCAGCAGCGCGCCGGCGGCCGCGATGACCTGCGCCGGAGCGGGCATTGCGCCGACGTCGCCAAGATCGCGGGCGAGCGGGCTGGCGCGCTCGACGCCGGCAAGCCGCGGATCGGTCGCGGTGAACAATGCGACGGTGGGCGTTCCCACCGCCGCCGCGAGGTGCGTGAGTCCGGTATCGACGCCGACGACCAGCGTCGCGCGCGATAGAAGCGATGCCAGTTCGGGCAGCGTGCGCCGCGGCGGCACGGTGGCTGCGCTCGTGCCCGCGGCAATCCG
>VBCS01000130.1 GCA_005888955.1 Betaproteobacteria bacterium | reverse complement strand
GTCACCGATATGTCCCGCTCATGGATTTTCACGTCGGCCACGCTGGCGGTCGGCGGCGACTTCTCGCACTATCAGCGCGAGCTCGGCCTCGCGAATGCAGCGACCGGCTGCTGGGACAGCCCCTTCGATTATCCTGCCCAAGCGCTGCTCTACGTTCCGCGCGGACTGCCCGAGCCGAACAGCTTCGAGCATACCGATGCCGTCGTGGCCGCAGCGCTGCCGGTGCTGAAGGCGAGCGGCGGACGCGCATTTCTGTTGTTCACCACGCTGCGCGCGCTCGGCCGCGCTCGCGAGACGATTGCCGCGGCACTCGCACGCGAAGGTCTCGACTATCCGCTGCTCGTGCAAGGCGAAGGCTCGCGCAGCGAGCTCCTGTCGCGCTTTCGCGTGCTCGGCAATGCGGTGTTGCTCGGCAGCCAGAGCTTCTGGGAAGGCGTGGACGTCCAGGGCGAGGCGCTGTCGCTGGTCGTCATCGACAAGCTGCCGTTCGCGCCCCCGGACGATCCGCTGTTCGCAGCGCGGCTGGAACATATCGCGCGCGCGGGCGGCAATCCGTTTCTCGACTATCAGCTGCCGCAGGCCGCGATCAGCCTGAAGCAGGGCGCGGGGCGATTGATTCGTTCCGAATCTGATCGCGGCGTGTTGATGATCTGCGACCGCCGCCTGGCCGACAAACCTTACGGCCGCCGGATTCTCCAGGCCCTGCCGCCGATGCGACGGACGCGCGAGCTTGATGATGCGCTCGCGTTCTTCGGTCAGTCACCACTTGGCAAGTAGCCCGGGCTACGACTCCAGTAGCTCACCAGAATTTCCACCACGGCCTCGTGGTGGTCGAGTCTCCAGGGGGCAGCGGGATCTCTTCCTTCGGCGACCAGAAGTTCCACCAAGGCCTGGCTTCGGCAGTGAAATACTTTCCATTGGGAAAGGTTTCCTTGAGCACTCGCTGCGCATCGTCGCGCAACTGCGTCAAGCCGAGCTGGTCGTAGCTCCTCGCCATAAGGATCAAGGCATCCTCGTTGGCCGGCGTCTGAGGGTAATTGAGCAGCGATGCCTGCGCCCTGTTTGCGGCCGCAACGTAAGCGCCGCGACGATAGTAATAGTCGGCAACATGAACTTCGTAGCTGGACAGCGCGTTGGTGAGGTAGCGCATGCGCTCGACCGAGTCGGACGCGTACTTGCTATCCGGGAAGCGCGCGACAAGCTCCTTGAATGCGCCGAACGATTCCCTGGCCATCTTCGGGTCGCGCTCCGAAAGATCCTGCTCGACCACGTACCCGAACAGCCCCTGGTCTTCGCGGAAGTTCACGACGCCCTTGAGGTAGTAGGCGTAGTCGACGCTGGGATGATTGGGGTAGGTGCGGATGAAGCGATCGCAGGCCGCGACCGCCGGTGCGGTCTCACCGGCCCGATAGTTCGCGTACGCGCCTTCGAGAATCGCCTGTTGCGCGTAGCGGCCGTACGGATAGCGGCCCTCGAGCGTGTCGAAGAGCTTGACCGCCCGCGTATAATTGTTGGTCCTCATGTTGTCATGCGCCTCCTTATAGAGGCGCTCGGCGGACCATCCCGCCGTGTCGTCCTTGACTTCGGGCAGCAGGCCGCACGCAGTCGCCGAGAATGCGAAGACGATCGCGACGACATTTCGAATCCATAGCTGCGACATTCCCGACATTGTTGCAACTCCGGTGGCAGTCTTAAATTATACCTCGGTCGTTACAACGCCATCGGAGCAGCGAGAGTTCACGCTTCCCGACGAGCTTGCCGGGCTGCGGCTCGATCAAGCGCTGGCGCGGCTGATCCCGGAGCACTCGCGCAGCCGCATCCGATCGTGGATCGATGCCGGCCGCGTTGCCGTCGCGGGCGGGGCGGCGACGGCGAAACAGAAGGTCTATGGCGGCGAGCGCATCGTCGTCGCGCCGTTGCCGGATCCGCGCCGGAACGCGCTCGTAGCGCAGCCCTTGCCGCTCGCGATCGTCTACGAAGACGATGCGCTCATCATCGTCGACAAACCCGCGGGGCTGGTGGTCCATCCCGGTAGCGGCAATTGGGACGGCACGCTCGCCAACGCGCTGCTGCACCATGCGCCACAGCTTGCCGCAGTCGCCCGCGCCGGCATCGTGCATCGGCTCGACAAGGACACGAGCGGCTTGCTCGCGATCGCCAAGACTCCGCTCGCGCAGACCGATTTGGTGCGGCAGCTGCAGGCGCGAACAGTACGGCGCGAATACTTGGCTCTTGCGCACGGCGTGTTGATGCAGGGCGGCAGCATCGACGCGCCGGTCGGTCGCCATCCAGTCAAGCGCACGTCGATGGCGGTCGTCGCGTCTGGCAAGGCCGCGGTGACGCATTACGAGGTGCGCGAACGCTTCGCGACCTGCACGCTGCTTGCGTGTCGGCTCGAGACGGGCCGCACGCACCAGATCCGGGTGCACCTCGCATCGCTCAAGCATCCGCTCGTCGGCGACGCCTCCTACGGACCTCGTCATGGCATGGCGTTCCATCGCCAGGCGCTGCATGCATGGCGCCTCGGCCTCGTACACCCGGTGACGCGGAAATCGCTGCAATGGGAATCGCCGCTGCCCGACGATTTCGCCGCGCTTCTCGCCTCGCTGCGCCGTGCCCGATGACGTTACCCGGCGCGAGGGGCTCGCTTGGGGCGCGCGTCGCAGCGGCAGGGCTCGATTGGATCGTTCCCGACTGGCCCGCTCCTCCGCGGGTGTGCGCGCTGTCGACGACGCGCAACGCGCGCGCGGGCCAAAAATTCGATCTGACGCGCAGCGAGCCTCAGTTCGAGACCGCTCGCAGCGAGCTTCGGCGCTGGCTTCCCGCCGAGCCGATTTGGCTCGCACAAGTGCACGGCACTGCGATCTGCGATGCCGATGCAGTGAGCGCGCTTAGGTCGCGCGGTCTGCCGGAGGGCGACGGCGCCCTCGCTCGCGCCCCGAATACGGTTTGCGCCGTGCACTCTGCGGATTGCCTCCCGGTCCTTTTCACCGACGCCCAAGGAAGCGTCGTCGCCGCCGCGCACGCCGGCTGGCGCGGACTCGCCGCGGGTGTGCTCGAGGCGGCGCTCGCCGCCATGCGCACGCCGCCCGCGAATGTACTCGCCTGGCTGGGGCCTGCAATCGGGCCGCAGGCCTTCGAAGTCGGCGCCGACGTGCTTGCTGCGCATTGCGACAACGACCCCGCCGCCGCCCGGTGCTTCATGCCACATCGCCCGGGCAAGTGGTTCGGGGATCTCTACGCGCTGGCGCGCCGGCGCCTCACGCGCGCCGGCGTCGCGTCGATCTACGGCGGGGGGCGGTGCACATTCAGCGAGCCCGACGCGTTCTACTCATACCGGCGCGACGGCGCGCGCGCGGGCCGCATGGCGACGCTGATCTGGATAGCGGCTATTTGACGCGCACGCGGTCGCGGCCGATAATGCAACTCAGTTTCATCGATCATCGGGCCGTTCCGCGCTCTTCCCATGTCGACGCTCCCGGCGATCATTCTCGGATGCCTTGCCGGCGGTGCATTGGCGCTGCTGCTCGCCGCCGGGACCCTCGCCGCCAGCGGGCGGTGGATTCAGTGGCTGGTGAGTTTCGCGGTCGGCGCGTTGCTCGGGGCCGTGTTTCTCGACTTGCTGCCCGAGGCGCTCGCGCACGGCAGCGTCGAGCGCGTCATGACCTCCGTGCTCGCCGGGGTGCTCGCCTTCTTCCTCCTGGAGAAGTTCGTCCTGTGGCGCCACGCCCACGACGCGCCGTTCGACGAACCCGGCGCGCGCGTACCGGCGCATCATGACGACGCCGACGCGTTCGTGGGTCGACCGGGGCTCATGATCGTGATCGGCAATTCGGTCCACAATCTTTGCGACGGAATCGCGATCGCTGCCAGCTTCGTCGCGGACTACAAGCTGGGTGTAGCGACGACGCTGGCAATCGTCTCGCACGCGATCCCCCAGCAGGTCGGCGACTTTGCGGTATTGCTTCACTCCGGATATACGCGGCGTCGCGCGTTTGCGATGAATCTGCTCACCGCCGCGGCGAGCCTTGCCGGCGGACTCATCGGCTATGCGGCGCTCGCCAGCATGCAGCAGATGCTGCCGACCGTGTTAGCGCTCGCCGCGGCGAGCCTTCTCTACGTTGCCGTCGCGGACCTGATCCCGGGCTTGCATCGCCACGTGGCACCCGAGCACACACTACAACAGGTGGCGTTGATCGGCAGCGGCATCGCGACGGTGGCTCTCCTCGGTTTCCTGCTCGAGCACTAGTGCGCGCGGAGCGCTCGCGGGAGCGTTTGTGCGCCTCGATGCGAGCCGCTACACTCGAAGCGACGCAAGCTTTAGTCACGTCGATGGAAACGCACACGTCCGCGAACGATTGGGCCGAGCTCCTGAGCCAGTGGCAGGCGGTTGGCCAGCAGTGGAGCAACTGGTGGTCGCGCGACGCGACGTCGCCGATGCCGGCCGCCCCGCCGTCTCTCGAAATGGGCAACGCTGCGCTGGCGGTGCTTGCACCGACCGGGGCCTGGATCGATCCCGCTGCCGCGGCCGAGCTCGCCAGACGCTACAACGAACGCGTCCAGGCTCTCTGGCAGCGCGCGATCGCCGCCGATAAAGCGTCGCCGGCAGCAGCCGGCGCTCAGGCGGCAGTTCCGGATCGCCGCTTCGGGGGGAAAGAGTGGCGCGAGCACCCGTACTTCACGTGGTTGAGAGACGCCTATCTGTTGTACGCCGACTACGTGCGAGAACTCGCCGCTCTGGCACAAGGCGATCCCGAATCCAGGAAACGCGTCCGGTTCCTGGCGCGCCAGTACGCGGATGCCATCGCGCCATCGAATTTCCTGGCGACGAATCCCGAAGCGCTCAAGCTCGCAATCGAGTCGGGCGGCGCCAGCATCGCCCAGGGGCTCGCGAACCTGATCGGCGACGCGCAGCGCGGGCGCATCGCGATGACCGACGAATCGGCATTCGAGGTCGGCGGCAAACTGGCGCTCTCTCCGGGCAGCGTGGTGTTCCGCAATGAGCTGATCGAGTTGATCCAGTATGCGCCGGCGACCGCCGCAGTCTACAAGACACCGCTCCTCCTCGTACCGCCGTGCATCAACAAGTACTACATTCTCGACCTACGGCCGGAGAACTCGTTCGTGCGGCACGTCGTCGATGCGGGACATACAACGTTCATGATCTCGTGGCGGAACATTCCGCCGGAGCTCGGGCATCTGACGTGGGACGACTACCTCGAGCAAGGCGTGCTGCAGGCAATCGGGGCCGCGCGGGAGATCTCCAGCAGCCGGACGATCAATGCGCTCGGTTTTTGCGTCGGCGGGACGCTTCTCGCCTGTACGCTGGCGGTGCTGGCCGCCCGCCGCGAGTATCCCGTTGCAAGCGCCACGTTCCTCACCACGATGCTCGATTTCGCGGATCCCGGCGAGATCGGCGTGTACGTGTCGCGCGAATACCTCGCCGCGCGCGAGCCGGCGCTGCTCGCGGGAGCACGCGTGCACGGTAGCGAGCTGGCCAATGCGTTTGCCAGCTTGAGGCCCAACGAGCTGGTCTGGAACTACGTCGTAAGCAATTATCTCAAGGGGAGGACGCCGCCGCCTTTCGATCTCCTCTACTGGAACAGCGACTCGGCCAATCTGCCCGGTCCGATGTACGCCTATTTCCTCCGCAACATGTATCTGGACAATCGCCTGCGCGACCCTCGTGCCCTGACGATGTGCGGCGAGCCGATCGATGTGTCACGCATCGCGATGCCGAGCTACGTGTATGCCTCGCGCGAGGATCACATCGTGCCGTGGCGTTCCGCCTATCGCACGATCGAGCTCGTCGGGGGCGATGCGAGCTTCGTGCTCGGCGCTTCGGGTCATATCGCCGGCGTCGTCAACCCGCCGCAAAAGAAGATGCCGAGGAGCGCGACAAAGCGAGCGCCCGATTTCGCCGCAACCCGCATGGGATGGGGCTTTTCGGGCGGACTGCGGCGTTGCTCGGCTTGCGAATAAGTCGAACTATTCGCTGCGCCTCGCGCCTTGCATCCCTTCCCGAAAAGCCTCCATCGCGACCGTGCGGGACTTGTGCAGAGGTTCCCTAACTTTCGAAAGTGACGACCTTCGCGACATGCGCTAACATCGAAGCGCATCCTGCCGCTGTGACGCCGGCTCTAGGACGGCGCCTGCATTTCGAACCTCGACGGAGACTCCAGATGACAGATATCGTGATTGTCGGTGCAGCTCGCACCGCAATCGGCAAATTCGGGGGAGGCCTGGCCAAGACCCCTGCTCCGGAGCTTGGCGCCAGCGTGATCCGGGTGCTGCTCGCACGCGCGAATCTCAAGCCGGACCAGATTTCCGAAGTCATTCTGGGCCAGGTCCTCACGGCAGGGAGTGGCCAGAACCCCGCGCGCCAGGCACTGATCAAAGCCGGACTTCCGGCCGCGATTCCCGGAATGACGATCAACAAGGTCTGCGGCTCCGGCCTCAAGGCCGTGATGCTCGCCTCGCAAGCGGTGCAATGCGGCGATGCCGACATCGTGATCGCGGGAGGCCAGGAAAACATGAGCGCGGCACCGCACGTCCTGCTCGGTTCGCGAGACGGTTTTCGCATGGGCGATGCCAAGCTCATCGACAGCATGATCGTCGATGGCCTGTGGGACGTGTACAACCAGTATCACATGGGCACTACTGCGGAGAACGTGGCCAAGCAATACGGCATTCCCCGCTCGCAACAGGACGAATTCGCCGTGGCGAGCCAGAACAAGGCCGAGGCCGCGCAAAAGGCAGGCAAGTTCAAAGACGAAATCGTCCCGGTGATGATCCCGCAGCGCAAGGGCGATCCCGTTGCGTTCGCTGCCGACGAATTCATCAAGGCGGGTACGACGCTCGAATCCGTCAGCGCGCTCAAGCCTGCGTTTGCCAAGGACGGGACCGTCACCGCGGCCAACGCTTCAGGCATCAATGACGGCGGCGCTGCAGTCCTGGTGATGAGCGCCGCGAAAGCCCAACAGCTCGGACTCAAACCGATGGCGCGCATCAAGGCGTTCGCGTCGTCGGGGGTTGATCCTTCGATCATGGGCATGGGTCCCGTGCCCGCGTCGAAGCGCTGCCTGGAGAAGGCGGGATGGAAGCCGGCGGACCTCGACCTGATGGAGATCAACGAAGCCTTCGCCGCACAGGCTTGTGCGGTCAACAAGGAGATGGGCTGGGACACGAGCAAGATCAATGTCAATGGCGGCGCGATCGCATTGGGACATCCGATCGGCGCGTCGGGTTGCCGCGTGCTCGTCACCCTGCTCTACGAAATGGCGCGACGCGACGCCAAGAAAGGGCTGGCCTCGCTGTGCATAGGCGGGGGAATGGGTGTGGCCCTGGCCGTCGAACGTTAGCGCCGGCGCATCGCCGCTTCCTTAGACATCGCATCAACAAGAAGGAGGACGTCATGGCAGAAAACAAACAACGCGTTGCGCTGGTGACCGGTGGAATGGGCGGGCTTGGCGAAGCGATCTGCGCCAAGCTTGCGTTGGACCATACCGTTGTCACGACCCATTCACCCGGCAATACCAAGGCGCAGGAGTGGCTCGATTCGATGAAAAAGCAGGGTTACGCGTTCCACGCGTACCCCTGTGACGTCGTCGACTGGAATTCGTGCGCCGCGTGCGTTGCACAGGTCGTCAAGGACGTCGGCCCGATCGACGTGCTTGTCAACAACGCCGGAATCACGCGTGACATGACGTTCAAGAAGATGGACAAGGCCAACTGGGACGCGGTGATAAGGACCAATCTCGACAGCTGTTTCAACATGACCAAACAGGTCTGCGACGGCATGACCGAACGCGGCTGGGGCCGGATTATCAATATCTCGTCGGTGAATGGGCAGAAGGGCGCGTTCGGGCAGGTCAACTATTCGGCGGCAAAAGCCGGGATGCACGGCTTCACCAAGGCGCTCGCGCTCGAGGTGGCGAGAAAAGGTGTCACCGTCAATACAATTTCGCCTGGCTATATCGGCACCAAGATGGTCTTGGCGATTCCAAAAGAGGTGCTGGACTCGAAGATCATTCCGCAGATCCCGATGGGCAGGCTGGGGAAGCCCGATGAAATTGCGGGGCTCGTCGCCTATCTCGCGTCGGAAGAGGCCGCCTTCGTCACCGGCGCCAATATCGCCATCAATGGCGGCCAGCACATGTTCTAACGGCGGCGAAGGGCGCAGTCGCACGGGGGCGACGCCGCAGCGCGATAGTGCGCGACAACCGCTATGGCCGCAGGATTCGACGCCTGCCGACGCGCCGACGAATAATCATTGATGCCAGGAGGACGAAAAAAAACCCCGGCATTGCTGCCGGGGCTGAGGCTGTATCATTTAGGAGGAGGAAAATGATACAGAAGGAGCCATCAAAACCAATGTAGAGACAGTACCCCCGGTTTCAAGTTCCGTCGTTCTCCTCGGATCATTCCTTACGCAGCCTTGCGACCCTTGGTCGTTGTCTTGGCCGCCGAGGCCGCATTGGCCGTCGCCGCGCGGACCGATGCGTCGGCGAAGCTGACGACTTGCTTGGTCGCCTTGGACAGCTGATCGAAAGCAGCCGTTGTGGCCGCAACCGTCGACTTGAGGGCCGTCACCGCGACGTCCGAGCCCGCGGGCGCGTTCTTCGTTGCTTTTTCCACCCAAGCAGCGACACCCTTGGTATACGAAGCCCAAGCTTCTTCGGCGAGCGCCGAGAAATCGGCTTGCGCTTCCGAAGCGATTTCGTAGATGCCGCGCGAATAGCCCAGCGCGTTTTGGACACCGGCTTCGGCCAGCTTGGCGCGAAGCGTGAAGAACTCTTGCACGTCCTTCACGCCGGCGACGGCGTTGGCACTGTATACGCCTTGCTCCAGCGCAACCTTGGCCGCCTGGAGATTGAGCTTGGCCAGGCGCTCGGCCTTTTCCAGCGACAGCGAGGCCAGCTTGATCGCATTGTCATACCCGGCCTTGTTGATTTCAGCGAATTGTTCCGTTCCGTTGTACATGATCATCCTTTCAGTCGAGGTAGGTTCTATTCAAATAAACGTCCGGCTGCGGAGGGTCTGGGCGCATGTTTCTGACCACCTGCCCGGGGTTCAAACCTTCTCTCAACCCCCTATTTGCTGCACCGCACAAACCAAATTCTAGGGGTGGAATCATCCGCTGTCAAGGACTTTTTGGTGCAACGCAACACACCCTCTTGGACGCATTGACGAAGGAAATCAAACGCTCAAATAAATCAGTAAGTTATAATATTCGACCCCTTGCTGGAGCCGGGCATGAACAAGTCCATCCGTGCGATCAAGAAGTACCCAAACCGCCGTCTCTACGACACCGCTAACAGCGGCTATATCACGCTGGCCGATGTGAAGCAGATGGTGCTCGAACATATCGACTTTCAAGTCATCGACGCCAAATCCGGCGACGACCTGACCCGGAGCATCCTGCTGCAGATCATCCTCGAGGAGGAATCCGCAGGTTTGCCGATGTTCTCCAGCGAAATGCTCGCGCAGATG
>VBCS01000129.1 GCA_005888955.1 Betaproteobacteria bacterium | reverse complement strand
GAGCGTCGGCTGCACCTGCATCTGGTTGAACTCGGGTGCGATCATCTCGATCGGATCCTCGACCGAGCAGACGTTGACCTCGGGCGTGGCGAGCTGCTTCATCGTCGAGTACAGCGTCGTCGTCTTGCCGGAGCCCGTCGGGCCGGTGACGAGAATGATGCCGTTGGGCTCGCGGATCATCTTGTCCCAACGCGTGTAGTCTTCGGTGCTAAAGCCCAGCTCCTGAAAATCGCGGATCAGTACCTCGGGCGTGAAGATCCGCATCACGATCTTCTCGCCGTAAGCGGTCGGCATGGTCGAGATGCGCAGCTCGATCTCCTGGCCCTCCGGCGATACGGTCTTGATCCGCCCGTCCTGCGGCCGCCGCTTCTCGACGATTTCCATGCGCGCAAGCAGCTTGATGCGGCTGGTCATCGCGAGCAGCACCGGATTCGGGATCGCGTAGACCTGATGCAGCACGCCGTCGATGCGGAAGCGCACGATCCCGGCGTCGCGACGCGGCTCGATGTGGATGTCGGACGCGCGCTGCTCGAACGCGTACTGCCACAGCCAGTCGACGATATGTACGACGTGCTGGTCGTTGGCATCGAGTAGACCGTGCCGGCCCAGCTCGACGAGTTGCTCGAAGTTGCGCACGAGGGAGACCTCGCCGCGCGTGGTCTCCGAAGCTTTCTTGATCGATCGCGCGAGGGTGAAGAACTCGCCCAGGTAGCGCTTGATGTCCGGGGGATTGGCGAAGACGAGCTTTATCTTGAGGTGCAGGATCTTCTCGAGCTCTTCCGCCCAGGCGCGCACGAAAGGCTCGCTCGTCGCTACGGTCAGCTCGCCGTTGCCGACCGCGACCGGCAGAATGCGGTAGCGCTCGGCATAGGCATTGGACATCGTGCTAGTGACCGCGACCAGATCGATTTTCAGCGGATCGATGTGGTGGTAGGGAACGCCGAGCTTGCCGGCCAGCCATTCGACCAACCACTCCAGCGTCATGAGCGCGCGTGGCGGCAATAACGACCGCCACTTCTGATCGGCGATCATCTCCAGCGGATGCTCGAAGCGATGGGTGCGCGAGCGGGCAAGCCGGTCGGCATCCGCCGCGGTCACCAGGCCTTCGGCAACCATCAGCTTCAGAATATCTTCCAGTCGAAGGCGGCGGTCCTGGGTACGCGCGGTCCGCGCGGCGGCGCCGTCTGCCGGTGCGGCCGGCGTCGCGGGTGGAGCGTTAATCGGATTGAGCGAGGCCATCGCGCTACTATAACCCCAAGCGGCGCATGGCGACAGCGGCGGCGCATGTCGTCGCCCGGCATGAACGAGCTCAGAACAGGCAGAGTGGAATCCCGGGACCACATTCCCGGGCATCGCGAGCGCTCAGCCCGGGCTACAATGAAGCGATGGCCGCATCGCTTCTCGCTGTCCACACCGACATCACCAAACTCGACGTCGATGCGATCGTCAACGCGGCGAACAACTCGCTGCTCGGTGGTGGCGGCGTCGACGGCGCGATCCATCGTGCCGCAGGTCCCGAGCTTCTCGCCGAATGCCGAACGCTTGGCGGCTGCGCGACGGGCGAGGCGAAGATGACGCGCGGGTATCGTTTGCCCGCGCGGCACGTGATCCACACCGTCGGGCCGGTGTGGCACGGCGGCCGCAGCGGAGAACCCGAGTTGCTCGCCTCCTGCTATCGGCGCTCGCTCGAGCTTGCGCTCGCCCATCGCCTCAAGTCGATCGCGTTTCCCGCGATCAGCTGCGGCGCCTACGGTTATCCTCTGGAAGAGGCGATTCCGATCGCCATCGGCACGGTGCGACGGTTCGAGCGACTCGATGCGCTGGATCGCGTGCTGTTTGCGTGCGCGCAGCGCGACGTGTTGGCTGCGTACGACCGCGTCCTCGCCGAAACATCGTAGGTGCGACTAATTCGCACGCGCCCATCGATGCCGCGCCGCGGCCGAATAAATTCGGCCCTACAGCCGCGCCGATCCTTTAGCCCGCGTCGAGACTCTCGGTTTCGCGCGGGGCGGGCACGGGCACCTCGAACACTTCGCGCAGGTACGCCACGTAGGCCGGATCGTAGTCCATCGACTTCGATGGCTCGTCGCTGATCTTCGCCACGGGCTGGCCGTTGCAGCGGGTCATCTTGATGACAATCTGCAGCGCGTCGTAGCCGAGATCGTTGGTGAGGTTCGTGCCGATGCCGAACGCGGTCTGGCTGCGGCCCTTGTAGTAGTCGAACAGGCGGATCGCCAGCGGCACGTTGAGCGAGTCGGAGAACACCATCACCTTGGTGCGCGGATCGATGCGCATCTTCTGGTAATGCGCGATCAACTTCTCTCCCCACTCGAACGGGTCGCCCGAGTCGTGGCGCACGCCGTCGAACAGCTTGCAGAAGAAGAGGTCGAAGTCGCGCAGGAACGCGTCCATGCCGCACACGTCGGAGAGCGCGATGCCCAGATCGCCCCGGTACTCGCGCGCCCAGGTGTTGAATGCGAACACTTGCGAATCGCGCAAGCGCGGTCCGACCGCCTGGCACGCCTGCAGGTATTCGTGCGCCATCGTTCCCAGCGGCGTCAGCCCGTGCTGGAGCGCGAAGTAGACGTTGCTGGTCCCGTCGAACTTGGGCCCGATGCCGTCCTTGAGCGTGAGCAGCACCTCCTCCTGCCACCGGCCCGAAAACCTCCGCCGCGTGCCGTAATCGGCGATGCGAAACGCGGGGTCCGGCACGGCGTTGATCTGCTCGACCTTGGCGGCGAGCCGCCGGCGACCCTCGTCGAACTCCGGCTGTGGCTGCGTGTTGCGGAAATAGAGCTCACTGATGATCGAGAGCACCGGAACCTCGAACAGAATCGTGTGCAGCCAAGGTCCCTTGATCCAGATGTCGATCTCGCCCGGCGCGGCCGCCGACGGCCTGACCGTGATGAAGCGCTCGTCCAGCTTGAAGAGCCCGAGCAAATCGACGAAGTCGCTTTTCAGGAAGCGCCACGAGCGCAGGTAATCGAGCTCGCGCCGACTGAACCGCAGCGCGCACAACGCGGTGATCTCGCGCTCGATCTGGCCGATGTAAGGAGTCAGATCGACGCCGGAGCTGCGGCACTTGAAGCGGTACTCGACCTCCGCGGCCGGAAAATGATGCAGCACGACCTGCATCATGGTGAACTTGTACAGATCGGTATCGAGGAGCGACTCGATGATCATGCGGAAGGCAACGTGAGGCAGCGATCGGTCGGGGTTGCCATGTTACGCGAGAGGTGCCATACGCGGCCAGCCGTCTAGCAAGCTAGGGAACCTAATCGAGAGCGCGCTGCGGCAAGGCGTCGGGGACGACGCGGATCCCGCGCGCGAGCAGAACGCACAGCAGGGTGCAGCCGGCGGCCAGCCAGCCCACGGCACCGAAGTGGAGCAACGTGCCGTCCGGACCGCGGCTGACGATCAGCCCGGCGCAAAGCGAAGCCAGCGCCGAGCCGATCATCTGCACCGAAGCATTGAAGCTCATGAAGCTGCCCCGCAAGCGGGGCTCGGCGCTGCTCGAAACGATCGCCATCGCCGGCCCGAAGCGGCCGGCCACGAATACGAAGAACAGCACCGACCACGCAACCGCTGCTGCGAGCGGCAGGCGCGGCAGATGTGTGATGATGAGAATGGGCGCAATCGACGCCAACGCAACGATGGTAAACAGGCGCTGCTTGCCGTAACGATCGGCGAGGAAGCCGATGAGCTGCGCGGTAGCGAGCGTCGCGAGCCCGCCGCAGAAATACAGCAGCGGCAGCTCGCTTTCGGCCATCCCGACGTTGGCGACCATCGTCGGCGCGATGAAGGGAATGACCGAAAAGCCGGCGAACATCAGGGCGATCATGAACGCGAAGGCGCGCAAGTGATTGTGCTCGCCGAAGATGACCAAAAGTTGTCCCAGCGGCCCGCGACGCCGGGCGCCGGCGAGATGCGCCGAGAGCGGCGGCATGAGCCGCGCGGCGCCCAGCGCCACGAGCAGCG
This sequence comes from Betaproteobacteria bacterium, assembly GCA_005888955.1. GTDB lineage: Bacteria > Pseudomonadota > Gammaproteobacteria > Burkholderiales > Casimicrobiaceae > PALSA-1003. The sequence goes on along the minus strand of VBCS01000129.1, from coordinate 2,655 downwards.
AAAAACCGGCCAGGACGAGAAATGGCGTACGCCAGCCCCACCGCGCGGCAAGCCAGAGCGCCAGCGGCACACCGGCGACAGCCGCCAGCGAAAACGAAGTGGCGACCAGAGCGGTCGCCCGCGCTCGCCGCCCGTACGGGACGAGATCGGCGATGATCGTGAATACGAGCCCGCTCATTACGCCGCCGAACAGTCCCGCGCCGACGCGCGTCGCCACCAGCAATCCATACGTCGGCGCGAGCCCGCAAAGAGCGGTCGCGACGATGAAGCCGGCGTAAAGCGCGAGCAGCGCACGCTTGCGATCGAAGCGATCGATCCAGAACGCAGCAACGAAGCCGGAAACCGCCGCGGCGAACGTATACGATGAGATCAACAAACCGAATTCACGCGGGCCCATGTCGAACAGCCGCATGAATTGCGGCCCCAGGGGCATGATGACCATGAAATCGACAATGTGCGTGAACTGGACGGTGGCGAGCGTGAGCAGCAGTGACAGCTCATGCGGGGCGCGGGCGGGGTGCGAAAGCGGCGCGGGCATCGGAGATGCAGATGGCGGCCGCGGCTGGCGGCGGGATTAACTGACCACGAGTCAGTTATGAGTCTAGCACACACCGCCACCACTCTCCGCAACTCGAGGTGGCAGCGCAGGACGGTGGCCGCTATGATCGCGCCACAGCGTTGCGGAGATTCACCATGCTCGTCAACTGTGTCGCCTATACCGAGGGCCGCAAGCTCGCCGACATCCCCAAGGAGGACATCAGCGAGTACCTCGAGCGGCCGAACTGTTTCGTGTGGGTCGGCCTGAAAGATCCGGAGCCCTCGGAGCTGGAAGAGATGCGCCAGGAGTTCGGCTTGCACGAGCTCGCCGTCGAGGACGCGCGCCACGGCCACCAGCGGCCCAAGATCGAAGAATACGGCGATTCGCTCTTCGCGGTCGTGCAGACGATCGAGCTCAAAGATGACGATCTTCACGTCGGCGAGGTCGACATCTTCGTCGGTCCCAATTACATCCTTTCGATTCGCCGGCACACCGAGAAAGGATTCCAGGAAGTCCGCGCCCGCTGCGAGCGCGAGCCGCAGCTATTGAAGAACGGCTCGGGATATGTCCTCTACGCGCTGATGGACGCCGTGGTCGATCGCTATTTTCCAGTGCTCGACGCGCTCGAGTCCGCATTGGAACGGATCGAGGAACAGATTTTGGTCAAGAACGCCGCCCGCTCGAACATCGAGGGACTCTACGCCCTGAAGCAGAAGTTGATGACGCTCAAGCACGCGGTCGATCCGCTGATGGAAGCGGTCGGCAACCTCTACGGCGGACGCGTGCCGCAAGTCTGCGCGGGCATGCGCGAATATTTCCGCGACGTGTTCGATCACCTGCAGCGTCTGCACGCCTCGATCGAAGGCATCCGCGACATGCAGACGACGGCGATCCAGGTCAACCTCGGCATGATCAACCTGAACGAGACGGAGGTCACCAAGAAGCTCGCCGGCTGGGCGGCAATCATTGCCATCCCGACCTTGATCGCCGGGATCTACGGCATGAATTTCAAAAACATACCGGAATACGACTGGGCTTACGGGTATCCAGTGGCCATGGCCGCGATGATCGCGATCGACATCGCCCTCTACGTCTGGTTCAAGAAGATCCGCTGGCTGTGATCGAGGGAACCTAATGCAGGTGCGGTTTGTCCTCGGTCGATACCGGCGTCACCGGAATCACCCGCTTGCCGGGCGCGGGCGTATGCCAGTCTGGCTGCAGCGTGACATGATCGATGCCGAAGCGCTCCGCGAGCAGGCGCTGGGCAGCCGCTAGCGTTTGGGGCCACTCGGACGGCTCGCGGATCAGCACGTGCGCAGACAGCGCGGCGCGATCACTGGTCATGTGCCAGACATGCAGATCGTGAATCGCCGCGATGCCGGGCACCCGCGCCAGGGCACGGCCGATCTCTTCGTACGACAGATGCGCCGGCACGCCTTCCATCAGCACGCCCGCCGATTGCGCCAGCAGCCGCCACGTCGTGCGCAGGATCAGGAGCGACACCGCCAGTGACAGGATCGGATCGATAGGCGTCCATCCGGTGAATACGATTACCGCGCCGGCGATGATCGCCGCAACCGAACCCAGCAGATCGGAGAGAACGTGCAGCAGGGCGCTCCGCGCATTGAGCGAAGCGCCTGCGCGCGCCAACATCCACGCCGATGTCAGGTTCACGACCAGACCGACGAAGGCGATGGCAAGCACCGCGCCGCCGGCCACAGCGTAGCCGTAGGAGGCGCGGCGCGACGGCGGACGGCGCGCGATCCATTGCGCGAACAGCGCGAGCCCGAGCGCCGCCGTGTCGGTAAACATGTGCCCCGCGTCCGAGAGCAGCGCCAGCGAGCCGGCCAGCCAGCCGCCCGCGGCCTCGACCAGCGCGAAGGTGCCGGTGAGAATCAGCGCGCGGGTCAGTGCCTGCCGAGCCGACGCGTCCGACCCCGAGGGCGAATGCGAATGCGTGTGCGCGACGACGTCGACCTCGCGCTCGCGGCGGGCCTCGGACGCGGCGCCGGCGCGCGAATGCCGGTGCTGAGCGACCATCTGGGATCGGGGGCGATGAACCAACCGCGATTTTGCACCAAATTCCCCCGCTCGCAAGAACCGGCACGCCGAGCGGT
>VBCS01000012.1 GCA_005888955.1 Betaproteobacteria bacterium | reverse complement strand
CTGCGCAAGCGGAACTGGATGCCGATGATCACGGCGCCGCTCTTTCCCGGATTCACGCCGCGTCGCATAGCCACCTCCGGCACCGAAATCAATCTGATCGTCGGCGGCAACGGGCCGCCCTTGTTGCTTCTCCACGGGTATCCGCAGAGCCATGCGATGTGGCACAGGATCGCTCCGCGACTCGCGCAGCATTTCACCGTGATCTGCGCGGATCTGCGCGGCTACGGCGATTCAGGCAAACCCATGAGCGAACCGGATCACTGCACATACTCCAAGCGCGCGATGGCGCAGGATCAGGTCGACGTCATGCAGGCGCTGGGTTTCGAGCGTTTCGCGCTCGCAGGGCACGATCGCGGCGGCCGTGTCGCGCATCGAATGGCGCGCGACCATGCCGAGCGAATCGAGCGCCTCGCGGTGCTCGACATTTCTCCGACGGCGATCATGTATGGCAGGACCGACAAGGCGTTCGCCACCGCGTATTACCACTGGTTCTTCCTGATCCAGCCCTATGACCTGCCGGAAAAGTTGATCGGTGCGGACCCTGCGTACTACTTGCGCAAGAAGCTCGGCGGCTGGGGTTCTTCGGGGCTTACGATCTTTGATACACGCGCATACGCCGAATACGAGCGCTGCTTCCGCGACCCGGCGACAATTCACGCCACCTGCGAGGACTATCGTGCGGCGGCGACGATCGATCTCGCGCACGACGCGGCGGACGCCGAACGCAAGCTTGATTGCCCATTGCTCGTCCTATGGGGAGAAAAAGGCGTCGTGCATCGCTTCTTCGATCCGATCGCGGATTGGAAGAGCGTGGCGAGCGACGTGCGCGGCAAGGCGCTGACCTCCGGACACTATCTAGCCGAGGAAGCGGCGGACGAGACATATGCCGCGTTGCTGGGGTTCTTCCAGGATTAGGAGCGCACCGGCCTTACGCCGGACAGAAGCGATCTGGTAAAATTGCACGCTTGGCCAAGTAGCGCAGTTGCGAATAGCAAACTACTTGAAGCCAGAACCCGTGTGGCCCCGCGTTCACGTTGTCGCATCAGAATGGCCAAGTAGCTCAGTTGGTAGAGCAGCGGACTGAAAATCCGTGTGTCGGTGGTTCAATTCCGCCCTTGGCCACCCGCCTTTGCGCCACGAAGCGATGCTCTAGACGCATTAGCGGAAACGCTCAAGGATCTTTTGGACCGCCGCCGAAGTATTGGCCGTGATGTTCTAGTTATTGCAGTTGATGGTCCGATGATTCTCTGCGAACCACGCAGGAACGGTCGGCGCTCCGTCCGCGCGTCACGCGGGCAGGCCTGCGCGGCGCAGCGCCTGCGACCAGGTTCTGCCCGTTTCGTACGACGCCGCCGGCGAGCGGGCCAGATATCCGCTCACGGTCAGCGATGGATCGAGCTTGCGCAGCTCGGCGAGGCTCTCGTGCGCTTCGTCATAGCGTCCCAGCTCCGATGAGGCGATCGCGATCACGCGCAGCGTCGAGGCGTGCGAGCGATTGGATCGCAGCGAGCGCCGCGCTAACTCGATCGCACGTTCATAGTCCCGGGCCGCGAGCGCCGCCGTCGCGCGCAGCGAGTCGTAATAGTAGCGCCACGGGTCGAGCGGCGACAGCTCGACCGCGCGATCAGTTTCCTCCACCGCCTCACGCCCGCGCCCCTGAAATGCCCACAGCGCGCCGCGATGCAGTCGGGCGAGCCCCTCGTTGGCGTTCTTTTCCAGCGCCAAGTCGTAGCTGACCTTGGCGACGTCATGCCGGTGCAGCAGGTTCGTATGCACGAGCCCATTTACCATCAGCTCAAGCGAGTCGGCAGTGTCGACGTCGAGCGCGCGGTTGATCCAATCAAGCGCGGCGGCGGCCTCCTGCTCGAGGTTCGTGAACCAGCCCTGTGTCACCTTGAACACGTGCCATTCCGCGAGATACGCATAGGGCGCGGCATAGCGCGGATAGCGCTCGATCAGCTGCTCGAACGCCTGCCGGCTCTTGCCGAAATCGCGCGGGTCGCTTCGGTGCATCAGGCCGATCCCGCCCAAAAGCAGCGTGTACGCGTCGAGTGTCGGCAGCGCGCGCGACTTCGTCCGCAGGATCTCGGTGTTCGTGAGCGCGTTGGCGACGCCCGCCACGATTGACGTGACGAGATCGTCGTCCTGCGCAAGCAGCGTGTCGCCCGACACGCGATACGCACCCGAGAGCACGTAGGTCGCGCCGAGCAACGCACGGATCTCCTTCAACCGCGTCTTGCGTCCACGGAACGCCGTGGTCGACAGCCGTGACACGATGCGCAGCTCGGGCGCGCGCGAAAGCGCGACGATCACCTCGTCGGCGATGATCTCGCCGACGGCGAGAGATGGGGAGCCGCCGCTCAGCAGCGTCAGCGGAATGACCGCCAACGTCGGGCGCAGCACGATCTGGCTTTCGATCTCGGGCGGCTGCGCGTTGCGTGGGCCCAGCCGGTACGCCCGCAACGGCGCGTCAACGTGCTTGAGATGGCACAAGCCGAGATCGACGAACTCGCCGCCAGGGCCTGTGGTGAGCTGGTCGCGCGCAGCGAGGGAGATCACCGTTTCGCCAGGCCCCGCGAGCGCAGCGAGGCGCGCCGCGACGTTGACACCGTTGCCGTAGAATGCCACGTCGTCGGTCAGGATGTCGGCCGCATGGATCCCGATACGCAACAGCACGCGATCTCCGACCGCGACACTTTCGGCCAGCTCGGCCGCGCGGCGATGCAGCGCTCGCGCACACTCGGTGGCATAGCGCGGAGCAGCAGGTCGCGGATGCGCGCTGCAGCGGCCAATTCGTCCCGCTGCATCAGCCGGACCGATTCGACGACGTCCGCGAAGAAGACGGTCCGGGTGGCGTAATGCAGCACGTCGGCGGATGCCTTGCTGCCCTTCGATACCTCGCTCGCACTGCCCAGTGCGGTTACATCCCTGCGAACTTGCGGGAGCCCCTGATAGCGCACATTTTCCTCTGTTTTGGCGCGTCATTTTCGAAATTTTCGGCGCGGAGTACTATGCCGTGGGAGGCACCCGCTCTGGGCGTCCGAGCCACCGCGTGCCGAAACGGGGCAACCGCCGCGTCGCGGCGAGGACTGTGCACGCGGCGAGTGAGGAAGCGCACACCAGCGCCATGACACGCAAGCGCCAACTCGCGTTGATCCGCAAGCTGTGCGGCCTGGGGCTGCCCGCGCAAACCCTCGCGCCGTCGCTCTTGCCGGCGCTGCGGACGCTGATACCCTCGCACTCCGCGGCGGTGTTTTGGGTCGACGACCGCTTCGAGATGACAGGGCTCTACGCCGAGCGCCTGCTTCCGCCGACCGAGATGGCCGCATACTACGAAAAGCACTATCAGGACGCGGCCACCGGCTTTCCCAACGCATTTCGTGCGCGCGTGGCTGCCAGCGATCCCGTGTCCGTGCGCAAGCTCTCCAAGGCCGACCAGGCGAGCGACTATTTCCGCGAGGTGTTGTCCCGCCTCGATGCTCATCAGATACTGTACGGCGTCCTGCGCGACGGATCGCGACCGATCGGGCAGATAAGCTTCTACCGCGGCGCCCGCGATCCCGAATTCGGCCGCCGCGACCAGGAAATGCTAAGTGGCCTGCTGCGCTATCTCTCGTTCGGGCTGCGTCCGCAGCCATCGCCTGCACGACCGCTGGCGCAGGCGGAAGTCGTCGAGGAATGGCTCGGTATCGTTGCGAAGGACGGCGCAGCGATCATTGGGCCGCCCAACTGGTCGCGGTTGGTGCG
>VBCS01000517.1 GCA_005888955.1 Betaproteobacteria bacterium | reverse complement strand
CGGCTTTCATCTGTTCTTCCCCATGCGTGGGGAGGATCACTGGCGGATCGTCGGCATAGTTCCTCCGACCTTGCGGGACAAGGACGAGGTGACTTTCGAGCAGGTGATCCCTTCGTTGCGCGGAGAGGCTGGAGCCGGATTGTCCTTCAAGACGTGCACCTGGTTTTCCACCTATCGCATCTCACACCGGAGTGCGTCGCGCTTCCGCGACCGTCGCTGCTTCCTGCTCGGCGACGCGGCACACATCCACAGCCCGGTCGGCGCGCAAGGCATGAACACCGGCTTGCAGGACGCCTACAACCTGGGATGGAAGCTGGCACTCGTCGTCAGCGGCCAGGCGGACGCCGCGCTCCTCGATTCATACGAGAATGAGCGCGTGCCGGTCGCGCGGCGGTTGCTGAACACGACCGACCGGGCGTTCAGGCTGGTCGTATCCGACAGCGCGCTTGCCGGCTTGCTCCGCACACAGGTACTCGCCAGGATCGCCGCGTTTGCGATGAGTCGCGAGCGGATACAGCGGGCCGCGCTTCGGGTCGTCTCCCAGATCGGCATCCATTACCGGAAGAGCCCATTGTCGAAATCACTGGAAGGACTGCCCGCCGGCGCGCCGCGCGCGGGCGATCGCTTTCCGTGGCTGCGGCTCAAGCTCCAGGCGAACGGCCCCGTCGAGGATCTGTTCCAGAAACTCGACGACACGCGACTTAACCTTATCGTGATGGGGCAGCCTTCGCCTGCCGAAGGAGCGCTCGCTCTCGGCGACTTGCTGCGCATCCACGCCATTCCGGTCGATGCATTCAATGAAACGGAATTGGCACGCGCGCAGGTTCCTCGGCCCTCGTTCTACCTCGTGCGCCCCGATGGCCATATCGGGCTTTGTGGCGTTCACCTGGATGCGGCCGCCGCCACACGTTACGTCTCCGAACATTTGCGCCTCGAGGTCGGAAGCGCGTGAATCAAGCAATCCCGTTGTTTTGCGACCCATGCGCACGCATTTCTCCCGGCCGGCATTTTTCGAAGGCGCCCGCGACGTCGCACCGATGCTGATCGGCATCGTCCCCTTCGGCATCGTCTGCGGCATCGGCGCGATCACGGCCGGCGCGTCGCCGATCGCCGCGCTGGCGATGTCGATGATCATGTTCAGTGGCGCGGCGCAGATCATCGCTGTCCAGCTGCTCGCGGCCGGAGCGCCATTCGCGGTCATACTGCTTTCCTGCCTCGTCGTCAGCCTGCGCCTCGTGATGTACAGCGCGGCGATGGCGCCGTATCTGCGGCCGCTCGATCATCGCTGGCGCGCGCTGCTTTCCTTCGTCCTCACCGATCAGGCGTTCGCGGGAACGCTCCAGCGTTTCCAGAGGTCCGATGACCTGCGCGCCAACGCCTCGTATTTTCTCGGCAGCGGCGCGCTGTTATGGGTGATCTGGCAGCTCGCGACGATCGCAGGCATCCTGGCGGGGCAGGTCATCCCCGCATCGTGGCAGCTCGAATTCGTCGTGCCGCTATGTTTTATCGCGGTGCTGGTTCCGCTGCTTCGCGACCGCGTCTCGATTCTTGTCTTCACGGTCGCCGCCATCGCCGTCATCGCACTCGACGCGATGCCGCTGCGGCTGTCGATGGTTTGCGGCGGCTTGCTGGGAATCGCTGCCGGCATCCTCGGCGACAAGATGGCAGGCAAACGTGGGTAAAGAGCTCACCATCTGGCTCCTGATCCTCGCGGTCGGCGCGCTGACATATACCGCTCGGCTGTCGTTCATCGCCTTGTTCGCACGCCGCGAGATGCCGCCGCTGCTCGCCCGCGCGCTCAAGCACGTGCCAGTAGCGATGGTGACTGCGATCGTCGTGCCCGCGGTGGTTTTTGCGACCCCCGGCGAGCTGCGCCTCGATCCGGGCAACGCGAAGCTGATCGCGGCGCTGGTTGCCGGCGCCGTGGCATGGTGGCGGCAGAGCGCGGTGCTGACCATCGCCATCGGGATGGCCGTGCTCTGGTCGCTGCGGTATGTTGTGGGCTAAGATGTTCGTGCGAATTCATTCGCACCTCACCGCCTGCGGCCGAATGAATTCGGCCCTACGAAGGATTACCGATGCGCTTCGAAGGCACCGACACTTACGTCGCCACGCCCGATCTGATGCTCGCGGTCAACGCCGCGGTCACGCTCGAGCGGCCGCTGCTGGTCAAGGGCGAGCCGGGTACCGGCAAGACGATGCTCGCCGAGGAAGTTGCGCGCGCGATTGGCCGCCCACTGGTGCAATGGCACATCAAGTCGACAACCAAGGCGCAGCAAGGACTGTACGAATACGACGCGGTGTCGCGCCTGCGCGACTCGCAACTCGGCGACGAGGACGTCGCCGACATCGCGCACTACATCAAGCGCGGCGTGCTGTGGGAAGCCTTCGAGTCCGCGACGCCCGCGGTCGTGCTGATTGACGAGATCGACAAGGCCGACATCGAGTTTCCGAACGATCTACTGCGCGAGCTCGATCGCATGGAGTTCTACGTCTACGAGACTCAAGCCACCATCAAGGCGCGGCATCGGCCGCTGGTCGTGATCACCAGCAACAACGAGAAGGAGCTTCCCGATGCGTTCCTCCGCCGTTGCTTCTTTCACTACATCAGGTTCCCCGACAAAGAGACGATGACGCGCATCGTCGATGTCCACTTTCCGGGTTTGAAGAAGGCGCTGCTCAAGGAAGCGCTGGAGGTTTTCTTCGAGCTGCGCGAGGTGCCGGGTCTCAAGAAAAAGCCCTCCACCTCGGAGCTCCTCGACTGGCTCAAGCTCCTCCTCGCCGAGGACATCCCGCCCGAGGCGCTCCGGAGCACGGACAAGAAAGTCGTCATCCCGCCGCTCTACGGCGCGCTGCTCAAGAACGAGCAGGACGTGCATCTATTCGAGCGGGTGGCGTTCATGGCGCGATCGGGCCGCTAAGGCCCTCGTAAAGCTACTGCGCTCGGCATAGCTTTGTCACTCGGCCCCGCCGGAATCCTCATGTACTAACGTGTACACTCCGGTTCCGGCGGGCCTCGCTTCGCGCTCTGCCTTCGCTCGTAACGCTTTCCAAGGGCCTTAGGTATGCCTTTCGTTGAGCCCGTAACGCTGAAGGGCAAATACGCCACGCTCGAGCCGCTCGTGCGGGAGCACGAAGCGGATTTGCGGCGTGCCGCGGCCGACGGCGAGCTGTGGCGGCTGTGGTACACGTCGGTGCCAGCACCCGACAAGACCGCCCCGTATATCGATGCCGCGCTCAGGATGCGTGAGGACCTCGGCGCCATGCCATTCGTCGTGCGCGACAACGCGACCGGCGATATCGTCGGTTGCACGCGCTATTTCAACGTGGATGCCGCCAATCGCCGGGCGGAAATCGGGCACACGTGGTACGCGAAGCGCGCGCAGCGCACCGCGATCAACACCGAGTGCAAGCTCCTGCTGCTCACGCACGCGTTCGAGAAGCTCAAGTGCGTCGCGGTCGAGTTTCGCACGCACTGGTTCAATCATGCTTCGCGTGACGCGATCGCTCGGCTGGGCGCCAAGCAGGATGGCGTGCTGCGGAATCACCAGATCCTGCCCGACGGCAGCTATCGCGACACGGTCGTGTTCAGCATCATCGAGAACGAGTGGCCGGCGGTGAAACGGCATCTCACGTTCCTGCTCGAGCGGCCACGCTAAGACAGGCGCATGCTGATCGACTTTTTCCTCCACCTCAAGGCCGCCAGGCTGCCGGTGTCGACGCGCGAGTTTCTGACGCTGCTCGAGGCGCTCGAGCACAACGTCGTCGCCAACAGCATCGACGACTTCTATTTTCTCGCGCGCACCTGCCTGGTCAAGGACGAGGCGCTCTACGACCGCTTCAACCTCGCCTTCGGCGCGTACTTTCACGGCGTCGAAGGCGTGTTCGACATCCGCGCCGAGATTCCGGAGGAGTGGATCAGGAAGGCGATCGAAGGCACGCTGACCGACGAGGAGAAGGCGCTGGTGA
>VBCS01000519.1 GCA_005888955.1 Betaproteobacteria bacterium | reverse complement strand
TCGAGAGCGTCTTTACCAGTGTGCCGAGATCGTGTCCGTCAATCGGACCGATGTAGTTGAAGCCGAACTCCTCGAACAGCGTGCCCGGCAGCACCATGCCCTTGGTGTGCTCTTCCCAGCGCTTGGCCAGCTCCTTGACCGGCGGCAGCTTCGCCAGCAATTCCTTGCCGCCACGGCGCACGGTGTTGTATACGCGACTGGACAACAGTCGGGCGAGATAATTGTTGAATGCGCCCACCGATTCGGAGATCGACATGTCGTTGTCGTTGAGGATCACCAGCAGGTCGACGTCGGCGCCGCCGGCGTTGTTCATCGCCTCGTAGGCCATTCCGGCGCTCATCGCCCCGTCGCCGATCACCGCGACGACCGCGCGCTTCTCGCCCTTGCGCTTGGCGGCCATCGCCATGCCGAGCGCCGCGGAGATCGACGTGGACGAATGCGCGGTACCGAAAGTGTCGTACTCGCTTTCGACGCGGCGGGGAAAGCCGGCAATGCCGCCCCATTGCCGGAGCTTCGCCATGCCTTCGCGGCGGCCGGTCAGGATCTTGTGCGGATACGTCTGGTGACCGACATCCCACACCAGGCGATCGCGCGGCGTATCGAAGACGTAATGCAGCGCGATCGTCAGCTCCACCGTACCGAGGTTGGAAGACAAATGGCCGCCGGTGCGGCTGACCGAGCTTATGATGAATTCGCGCAGCTCGCGCGCGAGTTGCTCGAGTTGATCGCCGTCCAGCCGGCGCAGATCGGCCGGATCGTTGATGTGTTCGAGGAGACGGTCCATCAATGCGTGCGCGCCACGATCCAGTCCGCGAGCTCGAGGAGCCTGCGTGCTCCGGTCCCGAAGCCTGTCAGTGTCGTCCGCGCCGCGACGTGCAGCGTTTCGATGCGCTCCCGGGCAGCGGCCAGGCCCATCAGCGTTACATACGTTGACTTACGCTGCACCGCGTCCTTGCCCGCGGTTTTGCCCAGACTCTGCGCTGTGCCTTCGACGTCGAGGACGTCGTCGACGACCTGGAAGGCCAGCCCAATGGCCGACGCGTAACGGTGGAGTGCGTCGTTCTCGTCGGCACTCATCGGCCGGCCGCAATCCGCGCCGAGGCGAACCGCCGCCCGGATGAGCGCACTTGTTTTGAGTGCGTGCATGTGCTCGAGTTCAGCCAGATCGAGCGATTGACCCGCGGCAGCGAGGTCGATTTCCTGTCCGCCGGCCATGCCACGCGAACCGACGGCCTGTGCGAGCAGCAATACGGCCTGTCCTCGATCGCGCAAGGGCGCAGCCGCCAGCGCTTCGAAGGCGCAACTCTGCAGAGCGTCGCCAGCGAGGAGCGCGGTCGCCTCGCCAAAGGCGATGTGACAGGTCGGCTTGCCGCGCCGGAGCACGTCGTCATCCATGCACGGCAGGTCGTCGTGGATAAGCGAATAGGCATGGATCAGCTCGACCGCGGCCGCGGCGCGGTCGACGACAGCCGGGTCCGCGCTGGTGAGTTCACCTGCGGCATAAGCGAGCAGCGCGCGCACACGCTTGCCGCCGCCCAGCACGGCGTAGCGCATCGCCTCGTGCAGGCGCTGCGGCGGCTCGGTCGCTGGCGGCAGGAAGCCGTCGACGACGCTTTCGACTCGCCGCGCGCGCTCGCCCGACCACACAGCCCAGGCAACGTCAGGATGCATCGGCCTCGCCTGTGCCGGACCGATCGGAAACCTTGGTCCCGGCGTCTGGTTCTCCGGGCGCAAAGGCTGTGAGAACACCGCGCTCCAGCACTTGCACCTGCTGCTGAGCGTCCTTGAGCGCCGCCTGGCAATACTGCAGCAGCTCGGCGCCACGCTTGTACGCCGCCAGCGCTTCGGCCAGCGGCAACTGGCCATCCTCCATGGTCGCGACGATCGCTTCGAGTTCGGCGAGTGCGGCTTCGAACGTCTGGGGAGTCGAGTCGGGCGGTTTGGCCATCGGCAACGAGCGGTTCTCGCGCAGTCGACTTGGCCGTGCGTGCTATGCGGCGACAAGCGCGGAACCAACTTCTTGAAAATCTAATCAAACTACCGCATTTAGTCGACGCCAGTCAACGCGGGACTTGGACCGGCGAGCCGTCTGCGGCTATAATGAAGATGTATTTGACGACGCGGCCTTCACGGGTTCTCCCGTGGCGGGCTGACTTAGCAAAGCGGTTGAGGGGCGGGGATTCTCGCCCCTTATTGTTGGGTTGGTTACGTAAGGAAAAGGCCGATGTAAATGGCCGCCGGTCCGGCTGACCGAGCTTATGATGAATTCGCGCAGCTCGCGCGCGAGTTGCTCGAGTTGATCGCCGTCCAGCCGGCGCAGATCGGCCGGATCGTTGATGTGTTCGAGGAGACGGTCCATCAATGCGTGCGCGCCACAATCCACTCCGCGAGCTCGAGGAGCCTGCGTACTCCGGTCCCGAAGCCTGTCAGTGTCGTCCGCGCCGCGACGTGCAGCGTTTCGATACGCTCCCGGGCAGCGGCCAGGCCCATCAGCGTTACATACGTTGACTTACGCTGCACCGCGTCCTTGCCCGCGGTTTTGCCCAGACTCTGCGCTGTGCCTTCGACGTCGAGGACGTCGTCGACGACCTGGAAGGCCAGCCCAATGGCCGACGCGTAACGGTGGAGTGCGTCGTTCTCGTCGGCACTCATCGGCCGGCCGCAATCCGCGCCGAGGCGAACCGCCGCCCGGATGAGCGCACTTGTTTTGAGTGCGTGCATGTGCTCGAGTTCAGCCAGATCGAGCGATTGACCCGCGGCAGCGAGGTCGATTTCCTGTCCGCCGGCCATGCCACGCGAACCGACGGCCTGTGCGAGCAGCAATACGGCCTGTCCTCGATCGCGCAAGGGCGCAGCCGCCAGCGCTTCGAAGGCGCAACTCTGCAGAGCGTCGCCAGCGAGGAGCGCGGTCGCCTCGCCAAAGGCGATGTGACAGGTCGGCTTGCCGCGCCGGAGCACGTCGTCATCCATGCACGGCAGGTCGTCGTGGATAAGCGAATAGGCATGGATCAGCTCGACCGCGGCCGCGGCGCGGTCGACGACAGCCGGGTCCGCGCTGGTGAGTTCACCTGCGGCATAAGCGAGCAGCGCGCGCACACGCTTGCCGCCGCCCAGCACGGCGTAGCGCATCGCCTCGTGCAGGCGCTGCGGCGGCTCGGTCGCTGGCGGCAGGAAGCCGTCGACGACGCTTTCGACTCGCCGCGCGCGCTCGCCCGACCACACAGCCCAGGCAACGTCAGGATGCATCGGCCTCGCCTGTGCCGGACCGATCGGAAACCTTGGTCCCGGCGTCTGGTTCTCCGGGCGCAAAGGCTGTGAGAACACCGCGCTCCAGCACTTGCACCTGCTGCTGAGCGTCCTTGAGCGCCGCCTGGCAATACTGCAGCAGCTCGGCGCCACGCTTGTACGCCGCCAGCGCTTCGGCCAGCGGCAGCTGGCCATCCTCCATGGTCGCGACGATCGCTTCGAGCTCGGCGAGTGCGGCTTCGAACGTCTGGGGAGTCGAGTCGGGCGGTTTGGCCATCGGCAACGAGCGGTTCTCGCGCAGTCGACTTGGCCGTGCGTGCTATGCGGCGACAAGCGCGGAACCAACTTCTTGAAAATCTGATCAAACTACCGCATTTAGTCGACGCCAGTCAACGCGGGACTTGGACCGGCGAGCCGTCTGCGGCTATAATGAAGATGTATTTGACGACGCGGCCTTCACGGGTTCTCCCGTGGCGGGCTGACTTAGCAAAGCGGTTGAGGGGCGGGGATTCTCGCCCCTTATTGTTGGGTTGGTTACGTAAGGAAAAGGCCGATGTCCAATCTCGCCACTGCGGATCGGCTGCGACAGGCCACGTCGCAGCTGCCCGTTTCCTGGTACTGCGATCCCGCCTTGTTCGAACTCGAGCAGAGGCGTCTGTTCCATCCCGGTCCCGGCTACGTCGGGCACGAGCTGATGGTACCCAATCCGGGCGATTACTATGCGCTGGCCTGGCGCGATAACGCACAGGTGCTCGTTCGCAACGCCGGCGGCGTCGAGCTGCTGTCGAATGTCTGCCGCCATCGCCAGGCGGTGATGCTCAAGGGCCGCGGCAACGCCGAGAACATCGTGTGTCCGGTGCACCGCTGGACTTACGACCTCAAAGGCACGCTGCTCGGCGCGCCGCATTTCGAAGAGCAGCCCTGCGTCAAGCTCGACAGCACGCCGCTTGCCAACTGGCACGGGCTGCTGTTCGACGGGCCACGCGACATCGCGAGCGAGCTCGCGGGTATCGGCGTCGCCAAGGACTTCGACTTTTCGGGCTACATGCTCGACCGGGTCGAGATCCACGAGTGCCAGTACAACTGGAAAAGCTTCATCGAGGTCTATCTGGAGGATTATCATGTCGGCCCGTTCCACCCGGGGTTGGGCCAGTTCGTCACCACCGATAACTTGCGTTGGCAGTTCGCCGAGCGCTACTCGGTGCAGACCGTCGGCGTCAACAACGCACTCGCGAAACCCGGCACCCGGGCCTACGAGCGCTGGCACAAGGCCGTGCTCGAGTATTACCGCGGCGAGCCGCCGAAGCATGGCGCGATCTGGGTAACAATCTATCCGAACATCATGCTCGAGTGGTACGCGCACGTGCTGATCGTAAGCACGCTGCTCCCGCGCGCCGTCGACCGCACGACCAATGTCGTCGAGTTCTACTATCCCGAGGACATCGCACTGTTCGAGCGCGAGTTCGTCGAGGCCGAACAGGCCGCGTATATGGAAACTGCCGCGGAGGACGACGAAATCGCCGAGCGCATGGA
>VBCS01000518.1 GCA_005888955.1 Betaproteobacteria bacterium | reverse complement strand
GCGCAGCTTCGCCCGCGAGCGGCTCGCGCCATTTGCCGCGGAGTGGGATCGCAACCACGCGTTCCCGCGCGAGGCGCTCGCCGAGCTCGGCCATCTTGGGGCGTATGGCATCGTGGTTCCGGAGCGCTACGGCGGCGCCGGCCTCGATTACGTATCGCTGGCGGTCGCGCTCGAGGAGATCGCCGCCGGCGACGGCGCGACTTCGACCATCCTCTCCGTGCAGAATTCGGTCGTGTGCGGACCGATTCTCGCCTTCGGCAGCGATGCGCAAAAAGAGCGGTACTTGAAACCACTCGCCGGTGGCGCCAAGCTCGGTTGCTTCTGCCTCACCGAGCCGCATGTAGGCTCCGACGCCGCCGCGATCACGACCCGCGCCGAGCTTGTTAAAGGCGGCGACGGCTATGTGCTCAACGGCGTCAAGCAGTTCATCACGTCGGGGAAGCATGCTGACGTTGCGGTAGTTTTCGCGGTCACCGACCGGACGGGCGGCAAGAAAGGCATTTCCGCGTTCATCGTCGACACCGACGCGCCCGGTTACATTGTCGCGCGGATCGAGGAGAAGCTGGGGCAGCGCGCGTCGGACACGGCGCAGATCGTGTTCGAGAACTGCCGCGTGCCCACCGCCAACCTGCTCGGCCGCGAGGGCGAGGGCTATCGCATCGCGCTCGCGAATCTCGAAGCGGGACGCATCGGCATCGCGGCGCAAAGCGTCGGCATGGCGCGCTCCGCATTCGAGGCCGCGCTCGGCTACGCGGGCGAGCGCCGTTCCTTCGGCAAGCCGCTCGTCGAGCATCAGGCGATCGCCTTCCGGTTGGCCGATATGGCGACGGAAATCGAGGTCGCGCGGCAGATGGTCTGGCATGCCGCGAGCTTGCGCGACGCGGGCGAGCCTTGCCTCAAGGAGGCGTCGATGGCGAAGCTCTTCGCGTCCGAGATGGCCGAGCGTGTGTGCTCGGCGGCGATCCAGATCCACGGCGGTTACGGCTACGTCGCCGATTTCCCGGTCGAGCGGATCTATCGCGACGTCCGGGTGTGTCAGATCTATGAAGGCACCAGCGACATCCAGCGACTGGTGATCGGCCGCGCTCTGGTGGCATGACGAGAATCGGGTGACTTAAGTGAAATCGCCGATCGACTTCTATTTCGACTTTTCCTCGCCCTACGGCTACCTCGCTTCGGAGAAGATCGAGGTTCTGGCGGCGAGGCATGGCCGCACGATAGACTGGCACCCGATCCTGCTCGGCGTCGTGTTCAGAGAAACCGGCGCCTCGCCCCTGACCGAGGTCCCGCTCAAGGGGAAATACTCCAAGCGTGATTTCGCGCGTAGCGCCAAGTTCCACGGCGTCGAACGCTTCCGCCTGCCCTCGACGTTCCCGATCGCCACGCAAGGCCCGGCGCGGATCGTGCTCTGGTTGAAGGTCCGCGACGCGGTGCTCGCCGTCGCGACGATCCACGCGCTTTACCGTGCGTTCTTCGGCGACGACGTGGACATTTCGAAGCCCGAGAACGCGGCGGCAGTCGCCGTCGGTTGCGGGGTCGACGGCGCCGCGGCGCGGGCCGCGATCGACGACCCGGCGATCAAGGATGCACTCAGGCGTGAGAATGAACAGGCGATCGCTGCGGGCGTGTTCGGCTCGCCCTTCACGATCGTCGACGGCGAGCCGTTCTGGGGCATGGACCGGCTCGACCAGGTCGACCGCTGGCTTGCAACCGGTGGGTGGTGACATGGCCGATTCAGCAGCATTCACACTCTACTGCTTTGCGCAATCTGGCAATTGCTACAAGGCTGCCCTGGCGCTGCAGCTTGCGGATGCCGCCTGGACGCCGCGGTTCGTCGATTACTTCAAGGGCGAAACGAGCACGCCAGCGTACCGCGAGATCAACACCATGGGCGAGGCCCCGGTGCTGGAACATCGCGGAGTCCGATTGACGCAATCCGGCGTAATCCTCGAGTATCTCGCCGAGGTGCTCGGTCGTTTCGGGCCGGATGATGCGGGCGAGCGCCGCGAGATACTGCGCTGGCTCCTGTGGGACAACCACAAGCTCACGAGCTATACGGCCACGTATCGTTTCATGCGCACGTTCGTGAAGAGACCGGACGAGGCTGTGATGAGGTTTCTGCGCGGTCGCGCCGAGACCGCCTGGGGCGTGCTCAACGCGCACCTCTCCGGACGCCGGTATGTCGTCGGCGACCGCCTGACCATTGCCGATCTCTCGCTGTGCGGCTATCTGTTCTTTCCCGACGAGATCGGCGTCGACTGGACTGGCTATCCTGCCGTCCGCGATTGGCTCGACCGCATCCGTGCGGAGCCGCGCTGGGTTCATCCCTACGAACTGATGCCGGGTCATCCCTTGCCCGGCGCGAGCTAACGCCGAGCCTCATGCCCGTCATCGAAACCCGCCTCGACAGTCGCGACGCAATTTTCGCCAGGAACCGCGACGCGCTTGCAGCACTCGTGGCCGATCTCAAGGCGAGGGTTGCCGAGATCGAGCAGGGAGGCGGCGAAGCGGCGCGCACGCGGCATGCGGGGCGCGGCAAGCTGCTGCCGCGCGAGCGCGTACGTGCGCTGCTCGATCCGGGAACGCCGTTTCTCGAGCTGTCCCAGCTCGCGGCCTACGGCATGTACGACGACAACATCGTCGCGGCGGGCATCATCACCGGAATCGGCCGGGTCGCTAAGCGCGAGTGCGTGATCGTGTGCAACGATGCGACGGTCAAGGGTGGCACCTACTATCCGATGACGGTCAAGAAGCATTTGCGCGCGCAGGACATCGCGCGGGAAAACAACCTGCCGTGCATATACCTCGTCGACTCGGGCGGCGCGAACCTTCCCAATCAGACCGAAGTATTTCCCGACCGCGACCACTTCGGACGCATCTTCTACAACCAGGCGACGATGTCCGCCGAGGGCATTCCGCAGATCGCCGTGGTCATGGGCTCGTGCACCGCGGGCGGCGCCTATGTGCCGGCAATGGCGGACGAGTCGATCATCGTCAAGGAGCAGGGAACGATCTTTTTGGCCGGGCCGCCGCTGGTGAAGGCGGCGACCGGAGAAATCGTCACCGCCGAGGAGCTGGGTGGCGCGGACGTGCACACGCGCATTTCGGGCGTGGCCGATCATTACGCGCTCGATGATCATCACGCGCTCGCGATCGCCCGGCGGATCGTTGCCAATCTCAATCGTCCGAAACGCGCGGCGCTCGAGGTGGTGGAGCCGCGCGATCCGCTATACGCGGCGGAAGAGATCTACGGGGTCATCAACGCCGACATTCGGAAGCCCTACGACGTACGCGAGGTGATTGCACGCATCGTCGACGGCAGCGAGCTCGACGAGTTCAAGGCGCGCTATGGCGCGACGCTCGTCACCGGGTTCGCACATCTCTGGGGCTACCCGATAGGTATCGTTGCGAACAACGGCGTCTTGTATTCGGAATCGGCGCAGAAGGCCGCCCACTTCATCGAGCTCTGCACCCAGCGTGCTCTGCCGCTCGTGTTCCTGCAGAACATCACCGGATTCATGGTCGGCCGGAAATACGAGGCGGGCGGCATCGCTAAGGACGGCGCCAAGATGGTCACCGCGGTTTCCTGCGCGAAGGTACCGAAATTCACGGTGATCATCGGCGGGTCGTACGGCGCCGGCAATTACGGAATGTGCGGGCGAGCCTTTGGTCCGCGCTTCCTGTGGATGTGGCCGAACGCGCGCATCTCGGTGATGGGCGGCGAACAGGCGGCCACCGTTCTCGCGACGATCCGCCGCGACGCGATCGAAGCGAAAGGAGGCGCGTGGAGCGCCGACGAGGAAGCGGCTTTCAAGGCGCCGCTGCGAGCGCAGTACGAGCGCGAGGGACATCCCTATTACGCCAGCGCGCGCCTGTGGGACGACGGCGTGATCGATCCGGCCGATACGCGCCGGGTGCTGGGGCTCGCGATCTCCGCTGCACTCAACCGCCCCATCGAGCCCACGCGGTTCGGCGTGTTCCGGATGTAGGCAAAGCATGGCCAAGGCGCGCAGCACGGGCAAGGGCGGAACCGCGAAGGCCAAGCAGGCTGCAGCGGTGGATGCGGCGGGCGCTGCCTATGAAACGCTCGACGTCGGCGTACGCAACGCAGTCGCGATCGTCGTGCTCAACCGGCCGGCGGTACATAACGCGTTCAATGAAACGCTGATCGCCGAGCTCACGGCGGTGCTGCGCGCGCTCGACGGCGATTCCGCCGTGCGGGCGGTCGTGCTGGCCGGGGCGGGCGAGAGCTTCTGCGCGGGCGCCGATCTCAACTGGATGAAAAAGATGGCTGGATTCAGCCGGGCGCAGAATCTCGCCGATGCGCACGCGCTGGCGGCGATGCTCGCCACACTCGACACGCTGACCAAGCCGACGATCGCCCGCGTACACGGGGCAATCTTCGGAGGCGGCGTGGGCCTGGTTGCCTGCTGCGATATCGCGATCGGAACGCAGGACGCGGTGTTTTCGTTTTCCGAGACAAGGCTCGGCCTGATCCCGGCGACGATCAGCCCCTACGTGATCGAGGCGATCGGCGTGCGCGCTGCGCGGCGCTATTTCCTGACCGCCGAGCGCTTCAGCGCCGCCGAAGCCTACCGCCTCGGGCTGCTCCACGATCTTGCGTTGCCCGAAGAGCTCGACGCTCGCGTCAACGAGCTTCTGGGCATGCTGCTGACTGCCGGACCGCGCGCGCAAGCCGAATGCAAGCTCTTGCTGCGCGCGATCGCGAGCCGGCCGGTCGACGCCCGGCTGATTGCCGACACGGCTCGGCGCATCGCGCGCATCCGCAGCTCGCCGGAAGGCAGGGAGGGCATCGCTGCATTCCTCGCCAAACGCAAGGCGGCTTGGGTACCGCGCGGCGAGTAGGCGACCGAGCGAGCGGCACGAGATCATGGAACACCTCGACACCTGGCAGTTGATCGCTCTCGCCGCCGCACTCGGCTGGGCAAGCGGAATTCGACTCTACGCGGTGCTCTTCATCGTCGGGGCGCTGGGCTACCTCGATTGGTTCGATCTGCCTGTTCATTTGCGCGTGCTCTCGCATCCGCTCGTTCTCGCCGCTTCCGGTTTCATGCTGTTTGTCGAGTTCTTCGTCGACAAGATCCCGGGCGTGGACACGCTGTGGGACCTCGCGCATACGCTGGTGCGAATCCCCGCGGGGGCGGCTTTGGCGGCGGGCGTGTTCGGCGACTCACCGCCGGCGTGGACCCTCGCGGCGGCGATCGTCGGTGGAACGCTCGCAGCGGGCAGTCACTTCACCAAGGCCGGCGCGCGGATGGCGATCAACACCTCGCCTGAGCCGTTCTCCAACTGGATGGCGTCCTTTGGCGAAGACCTCTTGGTCGGCGTGCTCATCTATCTCGCGCTGGCGCATCCGATCGTATCGCTGGTCGCCCTTGGTGTGCTGCTTGCACTGACGGTGTGGTCGCTGCCGAAGCTGTGGCGATTCCTGCGCGGCTTCGTCGAAAGGCTGACGCGCTGGTTAGCGCGCCCGGCTTCCCCCAACGA
>VBCS01000516.1 GCA_005888955.1 Betaproteobacteria bacterium | reverse complement strand
CGTGACTTGGGAACTCCTATTTCGCCCAGCCACTGTGCTAGATCATCGTAGTGCAGATGAACAAGGTGGCGGCGGAACACCTCCCACTCGTGCGTCCACGCGTCTTCCCAGAACGGCTTGCCCTCGCGCGGAAAGCTCCGCGGCGGGTCGACTTCCTCCCAGGTGCGCCACGGTTTGCCGGCGAGCTTGCGCACCTGGGCGAGCGTTAGCGGCTGCTTGCGTCGGTAGCGCGACAGATCAGGTACGCCCGGAGGCGGCTTGCCCGCGTACGGACCGCTGCTCTTAAGCCAGTCGCGGAACTGCCTGAGCGTTCCCGGGTTGTAGTCGTACCACTGCTTCTCGTCGAAGAATGGATTGAGGTACGTGTCCGCATCGAGGGCGATGCCGATGAACAGCTCGGGATGGTCGCGCGCGAATGCCATGACCATGCGCGCCGCGGCCTGGAGGTTGCGCCGCTTGTAATGGCGATTCTGTGCTGCATAGGCATTGAATGTGAGCGAGCGGGCAAGCTCCGGAGCGTCGGTCGAACCGGGCAGGTGCTTGAGAAAATCGTCCGGCATGACCTCGTTTTTTTCATTCCACTGGCAATTCGCGATGTCCTGCTCGAGGTGGTCGTTGACGTCCCAGTCCGGAACGTCGCAGCCGGCGTCGGCCCAGACGCCGCCATTCAATGTGAACAGAACGGGGAGCTTATGGGCGATGGCGTGAGACATTGTCATGGAGAGCGAGTCCTCGGCGATCCTGCGCTCGCCACACCGCTTCTCTATGTCCCAATCCGGATCGAAGATCCAGTCGCGCCCAGCTCCCAGGGTCGTGCGCAGATACAGGATCGGCACGCGCATTCCCACTCTGAACGTCGGTGAAAGGTATTCGGTATAGGCAGTGTCGAGCTCGTCCGCGCCTCCAAGCCCGATCCCCGACAAGGCGGGAATGATATAAAACGGTGTGTCTTGCTCGCCGTATCGCTGCACGTACAGCGGTCGCCACTGCTCCAACGCAACCTCCGGGACGAGCCCCTTGCGTGCCAGCACGGTCTCGGTGGCGGCGCGGTTGACGGCGACGACGGTGAGCTCGTGCCGTTGCGGTGTCAGCGGTGCGAAGTCGCCATCGAAAGCGAAGCCCGCAGCGGCCGAATCCGAATAGCCGGTCTTGACCTGCGCGACATCGGGCCGCGGAATGCCGTATCGGGCGGCGTAGGGGTGACCATCGAGGCGGATTTCCACACCGCGGATACCTTTCGGATCGAGCGCCCAGCCGGAGATGTGTACGGCAGTGCCGACGATTGCCTCGGAAGTAGGCGCATCGACAGCCCCGATCGTCGCGGACGCGACCACCGATGCTGGCGTCGGCCCGGGCACCGGCGCGCGAGCGTGGTGCTCCTGCCAGGCGAATTGTCCGGCAATCGCCAGCGCCGCGACGACGAGAACCACCGCGGCGATGCGCTCGGCTGGCCGCGTTCGCGGTATCAGCCGCCGGCTCGCGGGCGGGCCGGTGTCGCCATTAGTCTCAACGGCCATGACGCCAATTACCGGAATTTTCGAAGGCGCCATTGTAATGTGCGCTTCGGTGGTCTGGGCATGGCCGGGAACCGGGCATCGATTGTCGCGCGCGTTCGCATGACCTATGATCGCGCCGATGTCCGACGGCGGCATTCTTCAGGACCAGATCGACTACTACCGGGCGCGCGCCGGAGAGTACGACGAGTGGTGGTTCCGCACCGGCCGCTATGACCGCGGCCCGGAGTTCAACGCGCGCTGGCGCGCAGAGGTCGCGACGGTCGAGGCCGCGCTCGACACTTGGCTGACGGCGCGACGGCCGCAGACGCTCCTCGAGCTCGCATGTGGCACGGGATTGTTCACGCGGCGTCTCGCGCCGCGCGTTCCGCAAATCACCGCAGTCGACGCGTCACCCGAGGTGGTCGCGATCAACCGCAGCCGCGTCGCTGCGGCGAACGTCGACTACATCGAAGCCGACCTGTTTTCCTGGCGGCCCGCCGCGCGCTACGACGCGGTTTTCTTCAGCTTCTGGCTGTCGCATGTTCCTGAAGACCGCCTCGCCATGTTTTGGGTCAACGTGGCGAATGCGCTCGCTCCCGGCGGCGCGGCGTATCTGATCGATTCTGCATTCGATACGATGTCGACCGCTA
>VBCS01000128.1:4044-9412 GCA_005888955.1 Betaproteobacteria bacterium | reverse complement strand
TCGCGCACTCGCCCGTTCTCCACCGCGCCACCCAGTTGCGCCGCCATCGCCTGCATGCCGTAACAAATGCCAAGTACGGGCACCCCAGCCTGCCACGTCGCGTCCGGCGCGCGCGGCGTATCGCCTTCGGTCACGCTCTCGGGTCCGCCCGACAGGATGATTCCGGCGGGCGCAAAGTCGCGGATGAACGCGTTGCCGACATCGTAGGGATGGATCTCGCAATACACGTGCAGCTCGCGCACGCGGCGCGCGATGAGCTGCGTGTATTGGGCGCCGAAATCGAGGATCAGGATCTTGCAATGCATGTGCGAGTATCAGGCCGGGCGCGCGACGCGCCGAAATGCAAAATGGCGTCTTGCCACGACGAGCGCGATGGCCTGGAGGGCGGCGCTTACGAAGAAGGTCACGCCGACCTTCCAGTCGGACGGCGGCAGATGGCTGACCTGCGCCAGCAGCGGCGTCCCGATAGCGGGCGCGACGACGAACATGATGCTTTGGATCGAGTTGAGTGCTCCCATGGTGACGCCTTGCTCCCGCGGCCCGACTGCGTTGGAGACGATTCCCTGCAGGGCCGGCCCAGCGGCGAAGGAGAGAAAATTACCGACGATGATTGCGTACATTATCCAGCCCTGCGGCGCGAGTCCGTACAGCAGGTAGGCAATCGCGCCGACCGAAAGCCCGGTGAGCGCGAGCCGCACCTCGCCGAACCGGCGCAGCAACGGCCCGAGCAGCGCGCCCTGCACGACGGCCGCGACTACACCCACGCAGAACAGGGCGAAGCCGTTCTCGCGCGGTCCCCAGCCGAAGCGGAAGTGCGTGAAGAGAACCCACGTCGTCCGCAGGATCAGCTGCGCGAGCACGACCAGCGCGAAGACGAGCACCAGGCGTCCGATCTCGCGGTGCCGGGACAGCGCGAGCAGCGCAGAGAAAGGGTTGGCCCGCCTGAGCGCGAACGCGGCGCGGCGGTCTCGCGGCAGCGATTCGGGAACGACGATCAATCCGTAGAGCCCGTTGAGCAGCGACAGGCCGGCGGCCAAGTAAAAAGGCAAATGCAGATCGATGCTGCCGAGTAGCCCGCCGAGCATCGGCCCGAAGATGAAGCCGAGTCCGAACGCGGCACCGATCAACCCGAAGCTCTTGGCGCGGCCCTCGGCTGAACTGATGTCCGAGGCATAGGCGCTCGCCACGGAAAAGCTCGCCCCGGTGACGCCGCCGATCACGCGCGCGAGCAGCATGAACGCCAGCGACGGGGCGACGGCGAGAAGCAGATAGTGCAGCCCGAGCCCGAAGATCGAGGCGAGGATCACGGGACGCCGCCCGAAGCGGTCGGAGAGCGCGCCCAGGAGCGGTGCGCAGAAAAATTGCATCAGCCCGTAGACGACGACGAGCACGCCATACCAGTACGCTTGCAGCTCCCGGCTTGGCGTAAAGGCGCCGACGAGCATCGGCAGAACCGGCATCGCGAGTCCGATACCGAGCACATCGATGAATACAACGATGAAGATGAAGGGCAGCGCGGCGGCGCGGCGGCCTGGGACGGGCGATTCAGGCACGTACGGTCCTGCCGGTTTCACTCAACTCGGTAATTCGGGGCTTCCTTGGTGATCTGCACGTTGTGCACATGCGACTCGCGCATGCCTGCCGTCGTGATTTCGACGAATTCGGCACGACTGCGCATCTCGTCGATGGTCGCGCAGCCGCAATAGCCCATCGCGGCCCGGACTCCGCCCATTAGCTGATGGATCACTGCCGTGAGCGCGCCCTTGTACGGCACGCGTCCCTCGATGCCCTCGGGCACGAGTTTTTCGGCCGCGTCGTCGCCCTCGGCGTCCTGGAAATAACGGTCGCTGGAGCCCTGTTGCATCGCCCCCAGCGATCCCATGCCGCGATAGATCTTGTACGAGCGGCCCTGATAAAGCTCGATCTCGCCGGGCGACTCCTCGGTGCCCGCAAACAGGCTGCCCAGCATTACGCAGGACGCGCCCGCCGCGATCGCCTTGGCGATGTCGCCGGAATAGCGGATGCCCCCGTCGGCGATGATTGGTAGGTCGAGCTTGGCTATGCCCTCGAGCGTGTTCAGCACCGCCGAGATCTGCGGCACGCCGACTCCAGCGACGATGCGCGTCGTGCAGATCGAGCCGGGGCCAATGCCGACCTTGACCGCGTCGGCGCCGTTGTCCGCGAGCGCGCGAGCGCCCGCCGCCGTGGCGACGTTGCCGGCTACGACCTGTACCTGCGGGTAATTGTTCTTGACCCGGCGCACGCGCTCGAGCACCCCTTGCGAATGGCCATGCGAGGTGTCGACCACCACGACGTCAACGCCGGCAGCGACGAGCGCTTCGACGCGTTCTTCGGTGTCGCCCGCGGTCCCGACCGCGGCCCCCACGCGCAGACGGCCGAGCTCATCCTTGCATGCGAGTGGATGCTCGGTCGATTTCAGGATGTCCTTGACCGTGATCAGACCTTTCAGCTCGAAGCGATCATTGATGACCAGCACGCGCTCGAGACGATGTTGATGCATCAGCGTCTTGGCATCCTCCAGATCGGTGCCTTCGGGCACCGTCACCAACCTGTCGCGCTGGGTCATGATCTTGGCGACCGGCTGATCGAGATTGGTCTCGAAGCGGAGATCCCGGTTGGTCACGATGCCGACGACCTTCCGGCCATCGACGACCGGCAGCCCCGAGATCTTGTGCAATGCTGTGAGCGCGAGCACCTCGCGCACCGACATCGTCGGCGGAATCGTGATCGGATCCTTGACCACGCCGCTCTCGAAGCGCTTGACCTTCGCCACCTCGGCGGCCTGCGCCCTGGGCGACATGTTCTTGTGCACGACGCCCAGACCGCCTTCCTGCGCGATCGCGATCGCGAGCCGCCCTTCGGTGACGGTATCCATCGCTGCCGAGAGCAGGGGGATATTCAGCGTGATGCGGCGGGTGAGGCGGGTCTGCAGGCTGACGTCGCGGGGAACGACGGAGGATTGGGCGGGGAGCAGCAGGACGTCGTCGAAAGTCAGCGCCTTCTGCACGACACGCATGGTGCATTTCTCCTATGCGCAAAAGCGGATTATACGCGGGTCGCCTGAGGCGGTAAACGATCGCGCATTCACAGCGCCCTAGTTTGACGCCCACATGTCGTTTGCATTACCGTGTCGGCATCGCCTTTCGGAAACTACGACATGAACTGCCGATCCCTGCTTCGGCTCGCAGCCTGCACGCTCGTATTCGCGGCCCTGCCCGCCGCCGCGGCGCTGTACAAATGGAGCGACGAGAACGGCCGCGTCGTCTATGGCGACACGCCGCCACCGGGTGTCAAGGCGGAACGCGTCAATCCGGCGGTGGCCCCGGCCGACCCGAACGCGGTGCGCGATATGGCCGCAAAGGATGCGCAGATGAACAAGCGCCAGCAGAATCGGGCGGAGGAAGAAGCCAAGGAGGAAAAAGCCCAGGCGGACGCGAAGCTCCGGCTCGACCGCTGCGCGCAGGTTCGCGGCCGCCTCCAGACATTGCGCGCCGATGTTGCGATGTACCGCTTCAACGACAAGGGCGAAAAGGTTTACATGCCGGCAGCGGAGCGCGACAAGGCCGTCGCCGAAAGCGAGAAGATGTTGCGCGATCTCAGCTGCCCCGCCGTCCCCGCGGGCTGACCGGTTTCTGCGCGGGCCCGGCGCGCTCACCTTCCTTCTCCAGGTTCGCCTGGTTTATCTTCACGTCGGCCTTCGCCTTGAGGCTGGCGACATACGCGGCGGTGAGCTCGCGGCCCATCTGCTCGCCAACACGGTCGCTGAAAGCGGTCAGCCGTGCCGTGTCCGGCGCCGCTGGCGCGATGACGCGCTCGATCCGATAAATAGAGTATCCGCCGCGCTCGTTCACCGAGCCCGCATACACCGGTAGTTTCGTCGGATCGGCCTGAAAGATCATGGTTAACGCTGCGGGTGGATAGCCCGGCTGCGGCTGGTTGCGCGTCAGCGTTGTGGGTTTGCCGAAGGTGACTCCGGCCTCCTTGCCCTGCTGCAACAGCGCGAGCTTGACCTTCCCCGCCGCTTGCGCGAGCTCGGCCGCGGCCTTGCGTTCGAGCTGCCGGCGAATCTCGCTCTTGACTTCATCGAAGGCGCGCGGGTTGGCGGGCTTGTACTCGACTACGCGCGCGGCCATCAATGTGCTCGGCGCGACCTCGATCGGTTCGGTATTTCTCTTTGCCTGCAATGAGTCGGGGCTGAATATCGCCTGCACGAATTTCACGTTGTTCTGCGCCAGCGCCTGCACCTGCGCGCGCGATAGCGGCGGCGTCGACTGCACGGTCAGGTTGAGCGCCTTGGCAACCGGCTGCAGCGAATCGGCCTGCTCGTAGACGAGGTTCTGCAGTTGATCGGCCGCCTCAGCGAACTTGCGCGTCGCCTTCTGTCGCTTGAGCTCCTGCTCGATCTGCGCCTTGACTTCATCGAAGCTCTGCTGTTTTGCCGGCCGGGTCGCGATGAGCTTGATCACGTGCCAACCGAAGTCGGTCTGCACCGGGTCGGAGATCTCTCCCGCCTTCAGCGAAAACACCGCGTCCTCGAACGGCTTGACCATCGAACCGTCGCGCGCGAAGAATCCCAGGTCCCCGCCCTGCGCTGCCGAGCCCGGATCCTGCGACAGCTTCTTCGCCAGCTCGCCGAATTGCGCCGGGCTCTTCCGCGCCTGCGCTGCGATATCCGCGGCCTTCTTTTTCGCGTTCGTCTTCTCATCCTCGGGCGCATCGGGCTTGACGGTGATCAGAATATGCGCCGCCTGCCGTTCCTCAGCTTTGCCATAAAGCCGCGCATTATCGTCGTACTGCTTCTTGACTTCGGCGGGATCGAGCGCGATCTGCGCGCCGAGCGTTTCCGGCGACAGCGTCACGTACTCGAGCTTCACTTCTTCAGGCACCTGGAACGCGGCGGGATTTGCATCGTAGAACGCTTTTACCGCCACGTCGTCGATCTTGACTTCCTTGAGATAGGCATCGGCGTCGATCGCGGTCGCCGCGGCCTCGCGCTGCTGATCGAGCAGGCCGAGATAACGCTCGACACTGGTCCTGGCGACGATGTTCCCCCCGACGATGGACTCCTGCACAGGACCCAGCATGAGTTCCCGCCTGATTTCCCGCGCGAATTCGATCGGAGATTTCGGCGGATTCTGCATCGAGAGGATCTGTTCGTATCGCGCCTGAGAAAATTTGCCCCCTTCCTGAAACGCGGGAATGTCGGAAATGAACTGCCGGAGCTGGTCGTCGGAGACGCTGAACCGGCCGCGCCGCGCTTGTTCCTGCAAGAGCCTCTGGCCAATCAGCCCGTCGAGGAGCGAATACCTCACCTCGGGATCATCGAACACTGCGGGATCGAAATTCG
>VBCS01000128.1:0-3912 GCA_005888955.1 Betaproteobacteria bacterium | reverse complement strand
GAATGATCTGGACCGTGCGCTTGCGCCTGTGAAGGAAGTCATACATGGCGATCGGACCTGCGTGATAGATCAAAAAAGGGCGAACCTGCGTTCGCCCTTCCCATGTCGATGGCGGAGTGGACGGGACTCGAACCCGCGACCCCCGGCGTGACAGGCCGGTATTCTAACCAACTGAACTACCACTCCGGATCTGCACCGGCTCGTGTTGGTGGGTGCTGAGAGGCTCGAACTCCCGACATTCGCCTTGTAAGGGCGACGCTCTACCAACTGAGCTAAGCACCCGTGCTTGCCGCGCCGGGCGCGAACGTCGCTGCGGCCCTGCTGCCCTACCCGCAGCCGGCTGCGGAATTTGCTAGTTTACAGAATCCTTCAGCGCTTTTCCAGCCCGGAACTTCGGTACCCGCGCCGCCTTGATCTTGATCGCCGCGCCCGTGCGCGGATTGCGGCCCTGGCGGGCCGTGCGCTTCCCGACGTAAAACGAGCCGAATCCGACCAGCGTCACGATGTCGCCCTTTTTGAGCGATCCTCGAATCGAATTGACCGTCGCGTCCAATGCGCGTCCGGCCGCCGCTTTCGAAATATCGGCGTGCTTGGCAATCGCGTCGATCAGTTCTGACTTGTTCACGGGATCCCCTTTCGATGCGCAGTGAGCGTTACGGAAATAAGGTTGCAAATAATGGCGGAACCAGGGAGCGAAAGCGACGGACTCGGCGAACGTGCTTTATAGCAATCGCGAAAACACCGTGTCAAGCGCCGTGATCGATCACCGGAGGATCTTCGCTCTCATGAGAACGAATCGCCGCGATTTCAAGCCGCGGCGATTCTTCAAGGCGACGCGCGACGCGCGACCGATTCGTTGTCCCGCGCTAGTGCTTCATGATCGCCGGCGGCGCGGCAGGTTCCTCAACGGGCGCTGCCGGCACGGCGGCAGCGTTTCCGACCGATGCTTCGCCAGCGGGCTCCGGCTGGCGCTCGAGCGCTTTCTCCAGCACTTGCTCGATCCACCGCACCGGATGGATGTCGAGACGATTCTTGATCTCGTCGGGAATTTCCGTCAGATCCTTGACGTTCTCTTCCGGGATCAGCACCTGCCTGATGCCGCCGCGGCCTGCCGCCAGCAGCTTTTCCTTCAGGCCGCCGATCGGCAGCACCTCGCCGCGCAGCGTGATCTCGCCCGTCATCGCGACGTCGGCGCGAACGGGTATCCCGGTCAGCACCGACACCATCGCCGTGCCGATTGCGATTCCCGCGCTCGGCCCGTCCTTGGGCGTCGCGCCTTCCGGCATGTGAATGTGCAGATCGGTCTTCTGATAAAAGTCGGCCGGGATCCCGAGTTGCTTCGATCGGTGGCGCACGACCGACAACGCCGCCTGGATCGACTCGTTCATGACTTCGCCGAGCTTGCCGGTCGTCGTCGTCTTGCCCTTGCCCGGCAGCGACACTGCCTCGATCGTAAGGAGGTCGCCTCCGACCTCGGTCCACGCGCGCCCGGTCACCTGTCCGATCTGGTTCTTCTTTTCGGCGATGCCATAAGTGAACTTCCGCACTCCCAGATACTTGTCGAGGTTCTTCGCGTTGACTTCCACGGGATTCTTCGCCGCGCGGGGCTTGCCTTCGCTCGCCTTGAGCAACAGACCTTTCACCACCTTGCGGCAGATCTTTGAGATGTCGCGCTCGAGCGCGCGCACCCCCGCCTCGCGCGTGTAATAACGCGTGATGTCGCGCAGCGCCGATTCCGCAATGTGCAGCTCGTTCTCCTTGATCCCGTTGTGCTTCACCTGCTTCGGAACCAGGTATTGCTTGGCGATCGCGACCTTCTCGTCCTCGGTGTAGCCGGACAGGCGGATGACTTCCATCCGGTCGAGCAGCGCCGGCGGGATGTTAAGCGTATTCGCCGTCGCGACGAACATCACGTCGGACAGATCGAACTCGACCTCAACGTAATGGTCGACGAAGGTGTTGTTCTGCTCGGGATCGAGCACTTCGAGCAACGCCGACGACGGATCGCCGCGGAAATCCATGCCCATCTTGTCGACCTCGTCGAGCAGGAACAGTGGATTCCTCACACCGACCTTGGTCATGTTCTGCAGGATCTTGCCCGGCATCGAACCGATATACGTGCGCCGGTGGCCGCGAATCTCCGCCTCGTCGCGCACGCCGCCAAGCGACATGCGCACGAATTTGCGGTTGGTCGCGCGCGCAATAGACTGCCCGAGCGAGGTCTTGCCGACGCCCGGTGCGCCGACGAGGCACAGGATCGGCGCTTTCAGCCGTTCGACGCGCTGCTGGACGGCCAGATATTCGACGATCCGCTCCTTGACTTTCTCCAGGCCGTAATGATCGGCGTCGAGCACTTTGACCGCGTTGCCGAGGTCCTTGTTGATCTTGCTCTTCTTCTTCCAAGGCAGGCCGAGCAGCGTGTCGATGTAATTGCGCACCACAGTCGCTTCGGCGGACATCGGCGACATCATGCGCAGCTTCTTGAGCTCGCCCATCGCCTTGCCCTCGGCCTCCTTCGACATCTTGGCGGCCTTGACCTTCTTTTCCGTCTCGTCCAGATCGGCGTTTTCATCGCCTTCGCCGAGCTCCTTCTGGATCGCCTTGACCTGCTCGTTAAGGTAATACTCGCGCTGGCTCTTCTCCATTTGCCGCTTGACGCGACCGCGGATGCGCTTCTCGACCTGAAGGATGTCGACCTCGCCCTCGAGCAGGCCGAGCAGGTGCTCGAGCCGCTTGGCGACGTCCTGCATCTCGAGAATCTCCTGCTTCTGTTCGAGCTTGAGCGGGAGGTGCGCCGCTATCGCGTCCGCCAGGCGACCGCCATCATCGATGCCGGACATCGAGGTCAATATCTCCGGCGGAATCTTCTTGTTCAGTTTGACGTATTGGTCGAACTGGCCGAGCAGCGCGCGGCGCATCGCTTCGATTTCGTGGGTGCCGCCCTCGCCTCCGGCGAGAAGCGTCGCCTCGGCAGACAGATAGTCGTTGGATTCATCGACGCGCAGGATCTGCGCGCGCTGCGTACCCTCGACCAGGACCTTCACCGTGCCGTCGGGAAGCTTCAGCATCTGCAACACGGTGGCGACGCTGCCGATCGCGTACAGGTCCTCGGCGGCGGGCTCGTCCTTTGCGGCGGATTTCTGCGCGACGAGCAGGATGTGCTTGCCCGCCTCCATCGCCATGTCCAGCGCCTTGATCGACTTCGGGCGGCCGACGAACAGCGGAATGACCATGTGCGGGAAGACGACGACGTCGCGCAACGGCAGCAGCGGAAACGTCGTCAGGTCGGTAGTGCGGTCCGGGAGATCGGTGGCCATGGAGGCTCGCGCTCAAGATTGGATTAGGTTGCGGGTATCACCGGTGCAGATGGGGGCGGCCGCCGGCGCTTCAAGCCGGGAACCATCCTCCAACACCCCGCCAATCAGACGGTTACGAATGCGCCGCAGCCACCTTGGGCTGCTCGGCGAACATCAGGAGCGGCTTGCCGTCGTTGGCAATGGTCGCCTCGTCGACGATAACGCGCGACAGGTTCGCCTGCGACGGCAGGTCGTACATCACGTCGAGGAGCACTTGCTCAAGGATCGAGCGCAGGCCGCGGGCCCCGGTCTTTCGCGCGAGCGCGCGGCTGGCGATCGCCTGCAGCGCTTGCTCGCGGACCTCCAGCTCGACACCTTCCATCCGGAATATCTTGTGGTACTGCTTGATGAGCGCGTTCTTGGGCTCGACCAGGATCTGGATCAGCGCCGCCTCGTCGAGCTCTTCCAGCGTCGCGACCACGGGCAGCCGCCCGACGAATTCCGGAATCAGGCCGAACTTGATCAGGTCCTCGGGCTCCGTTTCGCGCAGCAGGATGCTGATGTCCTTGCGGGCGTCCGGGCTCGATACCTCCGCGCCGAAGCCGATCCCGGTCTT
>VBCS01000127.1 GCA_005888955.1 Betaproteobacteria bacterium | reverse complement strand
CTCGACCACGTCGAGTCGCTCGTCTCGGGCTCGGGGCGCCGTGAAAACTGATTCCGCCGCGGCACGCGGTGTGCGACGCTCTCGCCGCGCGCGGCAGGCCAGACGATGAGCCGGCTGATCCGCGTGCTGGCGATACTCGGCGGCACGTTCGACCCCATTCATTACGGCCACCTGCGCCTTGCCGCCGACGTCAAGACGGCCTTGTCTCTTCCCGAGGTGCGCCTGGTTCCCGCGGGCATTCCGCCGCATCGCGCACTGCCGGTCGCGTCGGCCGAGCATCGCTTCGCGATGACCGCGTTGGGTTGCGCCGAATTCGCCGGACTCGCTGCCGATGCGCGCGAAATCGGGCGCGCAGGACCGAGCTACACGGTCCGGACGCTCGAAGAGTTGCATGCGGAGCAACCCGCGCTGCCGCTTGCGCTCTTGATCGGCGCGGACGCGTTCGCCGGTCTCACGCTGTGGTGGCACTGGGAGCGCCTGTTCACGCTCGCGCATTTCGTCGTTGTCGAGCGCCCCGTAGCGGCGCTGCCCGTCGAGGATTTACCGCCGCCTCTTCAGGTTCACTGGGAGCGCAGACTCACGACCGATCCCTTGCGCCTCGAGCGTACGCTCGCCGGCTCGATCATGCGCGTGCCGGTGACGCCGCAGCCGATCGCCGCGACCGAAATCCGCGCAGCGCTCGCGCGTGGCGTCGCGGGCCGCGAACAGGTGCGGGGTTTGCTTCCCGCAGCCGTTCTAGACTATATTGACCGCAACCAACTGTATCGGTCTCTCCCGGATGCGTTATAAGGGAGCCTCTAACACGATGACACACGTGTGCGTTGCTGGCCAAAACCGCCGCTGGCGCGGCGCAGGGCGCAGCGAATAGTGGAGCCTATTCGCAAGCCCAGCAACAAGGTCAGCGGCGGTTTTGGCCGCAACCCGAAGGGCTGGCCGCGATTTGGGCCCAATCCCTTTGTCGCAAGCCACTTGCTTGGTACCTGCCAAGCGGCGTGGCTTGCTTCGCGAGCTTGAGCCCAAATCGTGCCAGCGCATCACGCGTCTCGTCGTGTTGGAGGCTCCAAGATCCAGAAAACCGCCGTCGCCGCCCTCGAAGACATCAAAGCCCGGGACATCACGGTTCTCGATGTCCGCAAGCTGACCAGCCTCTACGACACCATGATCATCGCCACCGCCGAATCGAGTCGGCAGGTGAAGGCGTTGGCGCAGCATGTACGCGAAGCGTTGAAAAAAGCCGGCGCGATCATCATCGGCGTCGAAGGCGAGCAGTCCGGTGAATGGGTGCTTGTCGACGGCGGCGATATCGTCGTGCACATCATGCAGCCCGCGACACGCGCGTATTACAACCTCGAGGAGTTGTGGACGCCGCTTAGCACCCGCAGACGCAGCAAGCCACCCAAGGCCGCCTGACCTCGCTACACAAGATTTGCATGCCACGCCGCGGCCGAATGAATTCGGCCCTACGAACTGCATGCTGTGCCGCGGCCGAATGAATTCGGCCCTACGAACTGCATGCTGTGCCGCGGCCGAATGAATTCGGCCCTACGAATTTCTGATGAAAATCCGCATCGTCGCGCTCGGTCACCGGATGCCGGCGTGGGTCAATGCCGCGTTTGACGACTACGCGCGGCGCTTGCCGCGCGAGTTTGCGCTGGAGTTGCTCGAGCTCAAACCCGAGTCGCGCGACCGCGCGAAGACGCTCGCCAAGGTCCTTGCTGCGGAAGCCGAGCGCGTCGCTGCAGCGACCAAAGGATTTCTAGTCGTCGCACTGGACGAGCGCGGCGAAGCCTGGGCCACATCGCAGCTTGCCGACAAATTGCGCGCCTGGCGCGACAGTGCGTCGCCGGTCGCATTCGTGATCGGCAGCGCGGACGGTCTCGCCGGTACGGTCAAGCGCGATGCCGATGTCATAATGGCGCTTTCCGCGCTAACATTGCCGCATGGCCTCGCGCGGATCGTACTCGTCGAGCAGGTCTACCGCGCAGCAAGCTTGCTGCGCGGCCACCCCTACCATCGCGAATGAGTGAGCTCTTCGTTCTCACCGAGCGCCCCTCGGTTTATCTCGCGTCGAAGAGCCCGCGCCGGCAGGAGCTCCTGCGCCAGCTGGGTGTCGAGTTCGACGAGTTGCTCCTGCGCGAAGCGCCGGGCAGGCGCCGCGACATCGTCGAAGCGCCGCGCGACGGCGAGCCACCGCTGGAATACGTCAAACGCATTGCGCGCCTTAAGGCGTCGCTCGGTTGGCATCGCATGGGCCGGCGCGGCCTCGCGCCGAAGCCCGTGCTCGCCGCCGACACCGAGGTCGTGCTCGACGGCGCGGCGCTGGGCAAGCCGGCCGATGCGGCGGCCTCCGTCGCGATGCTTGCCGCCTTATCCGGACGCACTCATGAAGTCATCACCGCGGTCGCCATCCGCTGGCAAACACAGATTGCGCAGGCCGTGTCGACTTCGCATGTGACCTTTCGGGCAATCGCGCACGACGAGATCGAGCGTTACGTCGCGACCGGCGAGCCTTTCGACAAGGCCGGCGGTTACGCCATCCAGGGCAAGGCCGCTGCGTTCATTCAACACCTGGAGGGCAGCTATTCGGGCGTGATGGGGTTGCCTTTGTTCGAGATGGCCGAGATCCTGGCACGCATCGGCTTTCCCGTGCTGTGATCGGACCGCAATGAGCCACGAGATTCTGATCAATGTAACACCGCAGGAGACGCGCGTCGCCATGCTCGAGCAAGGCGTCGTCCAGGAGTTGCACATCGAGCGCTCATCGGCGCGCGGGCTGGTCGGCAACATCTATGTTGGCCGCGTCGCTCGCGTATTACCCGGGATGCAATCCGCTTTCGTCGAGATCGGGCTCGAGCGCGCAGCGTTTCTGCACATTGCCGACATCTGGGAACACCGCCAGAACGGTCACAGTCACGAAAACCGCCCGATCGAGCGCATCGTGCACGAGGGCCAGCCGCTGCTGGTGCAGGTGATCAAGGATCCGATCGGCACCAAGGGTGCGCGGCTCTCCACGCAGGCCAGTCTTGCCGGGCGCCTGCTCGTCTATCTGCCGCAGGATTCGCATATCGGCATCTCGCAGCGCATCGAGGACGAGGCCGAGCGCGAAAGCCTGCGCGGCAGGCTGCAGCAGCTCCTTCCGGAGGGGCTTGCCGGAGGCTTCATCATCCGCACCATGGCGGAGACAGCAACCGAACGCGAGCTGCAAAACGACATCGAATATTTGACCAGGCTCTGGAGTGATCTCACCGCCAAGTCGGGCCTGCTTCCGGTGCCATCGCTGATCTATCAGGACTTGAACCTCGCGCAACGCGTGTTGCGCGACATGGCCACCGAGGAGTCCGTGCGCATCCTGGTCGATTCGCGCGAGACCTACCAGAGGATGCTGGACTTTGCGCAGCAGTACACGCAGACGATCGTCGAGCGCATCACGCATTACAGCAGCGAACGGCCGCTGTTTGATCTGCACGGCGTAGAGGACGAGATCGAGAAGGCGCTCGCGCGCCGGGTGGATCTCAAGTCGGGCGGCTATCTCATCATCGACCAGACCGAGGCGATGACGACGATCGACGTCAACACCGGCGGCTTCGTCGGCGGGCGCAGCTTCGACGACACCATTTTCAAGACCAACCTCGAGGCGGCGCAGGTCATCGCGCGGCAGCTTCGCTTGCGCAACCTGGGTGGGATCATCGTCATCGACTTCATCGACATGGAGAACGCCGACCATCGTGCGGCGGTGCTGGCGGAGTTCAACAAGGCGCTCGACCGCGACCGCACGCGGCTGACGGTCAACGGCTTCACGCAGCTGGGATTGGTCGAGATGACGCGCAAGCGCACACGCGAAAGCCTGGCGCATGTTCTGTGCGAGCCCTGCGTGACCTGCGGCGGCCGCGGCGAGCTCAGGACTGCACAGACCGTCTGCTACGAGATCCTGCGCGAGATCGTCCGCGAAGCCAAGCAGTTCAACGCCCGTGAATTCCGCATCCTCGCCTCGCAGTCGGTGATCGACCTGTTTCTCGACGAGGAATCGCAGAGCCTCGCCCAGCTCGGCGATTTCATCGGCAAGCCGATCTCGCTGCAGGTCGAGACGCTGTACACGCAGGAGCAGTACGACGTCATTCTGATTTGAGAGAGTGACCGTGCGAGCCCGCAGAGGGGGACCGGCGAGCGGGTGTCGCAGGTGCGAATTCATTCGCACACTGCGCCACGATTGACACGTTGCCGGCCGAATGAATTCGGCTCTACGAAAACCCTCCAGTTCCGATGATCGAAGCGCGTCCTCCTCAGCCATCGCTCTGGTCGCGTGCACGCGCGTTCTTCGCCCGGGTCTTTCGCCGCGCGCCGCCGGAGCCGGGCCGGTTCGATACGGGCAGCAAGTTCGCGTGGCGCGGCTGGGTTCCCGTCGCGCCCTGGGTATGGCCGTCGCGAGACTATCTGGTCTACGTTCCGCGCGGTCACGCGCGCTGGCGGCGACGGCCGCTTGTCGTGCTCCTCCACGGCTGCAAGCAGACGCCCGAAGAAATCGCTGCCGGGACGCGCATTACCGCGCTCGCCGACGAACGCGACTGGCTCATCCTTCTGCCGCGCCAGGCACGCGACGCGAATTCCTGGGGTTGCTGGAACTGGTTCGATCAGCGCACCGCGGCGGGGAAAGGCGAGGCGGCGATCATCGCCGCACAGGTGCGCGCGGTGCGCCGCATCTATGGGGCGCATCCGCGGCGCATGTTCGTGCTCGGCATGTCCTCCGGCGGCTGCCTTGCCGCGGCGCTCGGTCTGCATTTCGCCAAACTGTTCGCGGCCGTCGGCGTGCATTCGGGGGTCGCCTGCGGGACCGCGTCGAGCGCTGTTACCGCGTTGAAAGTGCTCACTACCGGTGCCGATGCGGACATCGACGCGATCGCGCTGCAGGCGCGCGAGCAGACTTCGGCGCGCGCGCTCCCCCTCCCGCTATGCGTGATCCACGGCGACCGCGACAACGTCGTCGCGCCCAGAAACGCCGTCGAGCTCGTGCATCAGTACCTCGTCTTCAACGGCCGCTTGCCGCCTGCCGCGCGCGCTCCCGATACGCTACCCGCCGCCGATACCAGCGTCAGCAGATCGCTCGCCGACGATCGCACGATGGTCACCGATGATTACCGCGTCGACGGCCGCGTCGTCGCGCGCCTCGTGCGTGTGACCGGCCTCGGCCATGCCTGGAGCGGCGGCGACGGCGCTTTTGCGTACAATGATCCACATCCGCCGGACGCGACAGTGCTATTCGCCGCGTTTTTTGCGCTGCAGTTGCGGGGCGGAACCTGACGGGCGCGAGGCATAGGAAAGGACCCGAACAATGACTATCGCGGGCATGAACCATTTCACAGTGCTCACCGACGACGTGGCAAAGACCGTCCGTTTCTATGGCGACGTATTGGATCTCGTCGCGGGCGAGCGCCCCAACTTCGATTTTCCGGGTGCATGGCTTTACGCGGAAGGCCGCGCAATATTGCACATCGTCGGCGGGCGCGCCCGCGAGGCGCTCAAACCCGGCGTAATCGATCACATCGCGTTCTCCGCCCGCGGTCTTGCGGCGACACTCGCCAGACTGGCCGCGCACAACGTCGAGCACATCTGCCGGCAGCAGGTGGGCTCGGGCGTGTGGCAGGTGTTCTTTTTCGATCCCAACGGGGCGCGCGTCGAGCTCGATTTCGCCGCGGACGAATCGGCCGAAGCCTGAGGAGCCTAACCTGATGGTGCGCGCCGTCCTAGACCATCTCGTCGTGGCGGCGGCGACGCTCGAGCAAGGCGAGGACTATGTCGAGACGCGGCTCGGCGCTCGCCCGCTGCGCGGCGGCAGGCACGTAGCGATGGGCACGCACAACAGCCTCCTCAAGCTCGGCGAGAAGACCTATCTCGAAGTCATCGCCATCGATCCGGAGGCAGTCGCGCCGGGCCGCGCACGCTGGTTCGCACTCGACACGGCCGCGCTCCGTGCCGAGGTGCAGGAGGCGCCGCGGCTGATCCATTGGGTCGCGCGCACCGACGACATCGTCGCCGCGCGTCGCGCTTGTCCTGTCTATTGCGGCGAGATACATGCGATGGCGCGTGGCGCGTTCGAATGGCGAATCACGATTCCCGCCGACGGGCGTCTTCCCGGCGACGGCGTGCTGCCGACGCTGATCCAGTGGGCGGACGAGCGCCACCCGGCGGACGCGATGCCCGACGTGGACGTTCGTATGGTCGCGCTTGCCGGCGCGCATCCTGAACCCGACGCGATCCGCTCCGCGCTGGCAGCGCTGTCGCTTTCAGATACGATCAAGGTGACGTACGCGGCGACGCCGCGCCTCGCGACAATGCTACAGACGACACGCGGGCCGGTGACGCTTTGACGCCCGATCGCGTAGTGCCCGCGGGCAGCCGACGGCACACTCTTGCCGCAGGCTTTCCTACCGCTTCGGCGCGGCGGTCTCGGCGGCCTCGGCCGCGGCGAGTTGGCCGTAGACGACGCGGGCAATCGCGAGCAACTGGCCGCGATCGAGACGGCCGGACAACGCGTCCGCGGCCGAGGCCGCTGAGACCGCCGCGACGAAGCGGTAGGTACCGCTCACAGCCCATCGGGCTGTTCTGTTCCGGTCTCAACTCATCTGAGAAGCACACGCGACGCGCTGATGCGGTCCGGACGTCGTTCGTCTGCGTAAGGCTAGAGAGGCATCCGCAATCAGATTCAGAGGCGCACCAACCGCTCTTCCTCGTTGGCCCAGACTTCGACCGGCCGATTGGCGTCGGCTGCGTAGAGCGCGTGCGTCAGCGCGGCTTGTCTTTGGAAAGTGACTGGCGTGCCGGCAAGTTCCAGCATTTCGCTCCGGCCGAACCAACCTATGGCGATGCCGAGGACGAGCGAAGCGGCCACCGCCAGCGCCGCGGGCAGCCAACGGAGCCGTGGCCGCGCGGCGGATCCCGCCGCGGCTGCAAGGAGCTCGCGCGGCACCGGCTCGCCGAGCCACGGGTCGAGCGCATCGCGCAACAACGCGTTCTGGCGGCGGATTTCGGCGACGCGCGCGGCCAGCGCGGGCTCGCGCGCAAGCGTCGCCGCAACCTCGCCCGCACGCTCCCGTGAGAGCTGATTATCGGCGTAAGCGTGCAACTCCTCGTCGGAAAGCGGCATGTTCGCGCTCATCTTTGTGCACTCATCGCACGACCTTGAGCGTCGGCGACGGCTCCGCCGTCATCCGCCGGAGCTTTTCCCGCGCCCGCGACAATCGCGACATCACCGTGCCGATCGGCACTCCGAGAACCGTGCTGATCTCCTCGTAGCGCAATTCTTCGACTGCGGCAAGCATGAGCACCTCGCGTTGCTCGGCGGGCAATCTTCCGACCTGCGCCAGGACCTCCGAGAGCTCGACCCGATCGGACTGCGTCGCGCGCACGGCAATCTCCCAGCCCGCTGCAGCGCCGTCGTCGGCGTCGAGCGAAGCATGCGCGTATTCGCGCTGCCGCACAGAGAACTGGTTGACGTGAACGTTGTGCATGATCGTAAACAGCCACGCGCGCAGATCGCTTCCCGCCTGCCACAACCGCCGCTTCTCCCACGCGCGCGCCAACGTGTCCTGCACCAGATCGTCGGCGCGGTGCGCGTCGCCGGTCAGCACCCGCGCGTAGCGGCGCAACCGCGGCAGCGCGGCAACGAGGTCGGGATGGGGTAACGTCTCAGGCAAGACGGCGTCCTCGCTGAACCGAATCACGCTCCCTAAGCGCGCCCGAACCGCGTCCCCTGGCGCACAAGGGTAACAGGACATCCGGGCAGCTTATTCCGTGGCGCACTGGCCACCGCCTTCCTGGCATGGCGACGGAGCTACGCGGGAGGATTCGGAGGCGTTGGAGGATTCTGTTTCTTGGTGAGCCGCTGCATGGCCATCGCCAGACTGGCGCGCAGCCGTTCCGTCGCCAGGACGAGCTGGTGGATTTCGTTGCGGCTCGTCCGCTTCAGGCCTGCGGCGCCCAGGTCCGCCTGCTGGCCGACGGAGATCCGCTCCGCCGCACTGGTCACGCGCTTGATCGGCCGCACGACGGTGAATTGGATGAACAGCACCGCGACGACGAAGGCGCTGACCAAAAGCGCGATCTGCAGCGGGCCGACCACGTCGGTCGTGACTTTCCAGAACGACCGCACGGGCAGCCGGACGCTGATGATGCCCGCGACCTCGCCTTCCTTGAAGCCGAAGCCGCGCTCGGTGCCGTAGCGCGTCTTGACGTCGGCGGGCGCGTTCTCCGCGCTCGCGTGGCAAGGGAGGCACGAAGCCTTTACATAGAGCGTGCGCGCGAAGCGGAAGCTGTCCGGCGACATCTCGTAGTATTCGGCCAGATGCTGCGCGCGGATGCGTTCCAGCGCCTTGGCCTCGAAGGCGTCGGGCTTGTTGACCGGGTTCATGAAGTTGTGCGACGTCACCCGAAACTTCGCCGGCGACGCCGACTTCTCGACGACCTCCGAGAACTCGCGTTGCGCCAGCGCCGGGTTTTTCGAATAGAAGTGCCAAACGTCCGCAGCCGCCGGGCCGCCCGCGGCATCCGGCGCGCTGACGAGGGTCACCTGCCCGAGGTAGCTCTTGTTGTCGTCGCGAACCCATACCCGGCCATACTGCGAGACCCAGCTGCCGAAAGCGTCGACGTTGTCCGCCACCGTCTCCGCCTGCGACTTGAGCTCGTTGCGATAGACGCTGTCCAGCACGAGGTAGAACGAACCGACGACCAGCAGCAGCGCGACCACGAACACGATGGTGAACTGAGTGGTAATCGAGCGGTTGAAGAGCATGCCGGTCTCCCTTCGATAGCAATACGCTACAGTCTGATGCATTCCCTGGCATCGCGCACGAATGCGTCACGCCGTTCGGGGTCTTCGATGTGCTGCGCGAGCAAGGCGACATACTGCTCGACGTCGGCCGGCCGGAGCCTGTTTCCCGTCGCAAGCCACTCGGTGCGCGCATCGGCCGCCAACTGCTGCCCGAACGGCCCGACCTCGACGATGAACAGCTGGTCGATCACGGCGCAAATACGCAACAGCACCGGTAGCGCGCGATGAGTGCTCGCCATGCGCCTATTCCCCTTTCGAAGGCGCCAATCGTGCCCGACAATCCTGCCTACGGCAACTCCGCCGCAGGCATCCGCGCCAGTATGATCGTTGTCTTGCGCGCCAGGCCGCGGGCATCGGGATGCTTCTCGTAGTAGCGCGGATTGGGCGCCATCGCCGCGAGCCGCGCCGCGTGCTCTGCCGTCAAAGCCGCCGAGCTCATGCCGAAGTAGCGCCGCGACGCCGCCTCGGCGCCGAAGATCCCGTCTCCCCACTCGATCACGTTGAGATAGAGCTCGAGGATGCGCCGCTTGTCCAATATCGCTTCGAGCATCAAGGTGATCAGCGCTTCCTCCGCCTTGCGCCAGTAACTCCTTTGCGTCGAGAGAAAGAGGTTCTTTGCGAGCTGCTGCGTGATCGTCGAGCCGCCGGCAACGATGCGGCCCCTGCGCGTGTTCTTGTCGAGCGCCTGCTGGATCCCTTCCCAGTCGAAACCCTCGTGTTCGACGAACTTCGCATCCTCCGCCGCGATCACGGCGCGCTTGAGCGCAACCGAGATCCCATCGTAACCGATCCACCTGTACGCGAGCCGCGCGTCAGGACGGCGCTCTTGCAGCTCGGCGAGTCGCATCGCCATGAACGCGGTCTCGCGCGGAGCATGCTCGCGCCACCACCAGATGTGCGCCGCGTACCAGCCTTGGAGCAGGATGAATGCAGCGGCGAGGAGCGCGAACGTCCACAGCAGCCAGCGGCCGAGGTGACGCATGATCGACCGCGCTTGGGCTATTGGGAGATCAGCGCATCGCCCGGCGCGAACGTCCAGGTGCGCGTGATATAGAGAATGTCCGTATCGCGCTTGATGTCGGTCGGGAAGGCCGCGTAGGGCGACGCCATCTCGACGATTCTGGCCGCCGCCAGGTCGGCGCGAATGCCGACCGTCAGCAACAGGCTGCCATAGAGCTTCTGCGCGCGCGCCGCTTCGGGGTAGTTGAGATTGCCGACGCGCTCGACCTTGAGCCGCCAATCCTCGACATAACGTGCGAACCGATATTCCTCGGCGCGCGCGCCGACGAAGCGTCGCTTCGGCCGCTTCTCGTACGCGTCCATGTCCTTGGCGATCTGCGCCTCGAGGCGCATCGCCTCCAGCGTCCGCTGCATCAACTCGTTGCTGCTGGGCAAATCCATCGGATCCGGCGCGTCGGTCGGCTTGGCGACGGGGGGCGCGATTGCGGGCGCCGCCCTAAGCTGCGCCATCAGCTCCCTGGCCTGTTTTTCCAACTGCTCGACTTTCTGCGTGGCGACGGCAAGCTCGTTGTTGGCACTGTCGCGCGGCAGGACGGGCAATGGCGTCTTGGCACGGCGATTGGCGTCGGTGTTCCCGCCGCCGTCGAGATTGGCCTGCGCCAGGATCTCGGCCTTGGTCGGCTTAGACTTCGATTTGGCATTGACCAGCGCGACTTCGAGCGGCGGCCCGTTGCGATCGAGCGCAGAAAGCTCAAAGGGGCTGAACTTGAGCGCGAGCACGAACGCGTGGAGCAGGATCGAGCCTCCGACCGCGGTCGCAAGCAGCCGATCGGAGGCTGTCGGCTCGGCAACGAGGAACGGCAGCGACATCGTGCGCGGCTCGGACACGGGCACCGCACGCGCGGCCGACCGCAGCGCGGGCTTGCGCACGGCTTGGGCGCGAGGCTTCGCTGCTGCTCGCGATCGCACAGGCTTGGCTGGCATCGCTGCAAGTATAGCCTTCCTGCCCGAGGCTCCGGGCACCGGCCCGCGGGTCGCAAGCTCCGCTCGGTTGGCTGCTTGGCACGCGCGAGGCGAAGTCGTTCCCGCACCGCTACCCTGCAGCGAGCCCGGCGTAACGCGTCTCGAGCGTCAAGGCGAGAAGGTCGACGCGGCCGATGACAAGCCGCACGCGGGCGTCGGCAGCGAGCGGCGGCAAGTCGGCGACACGAGTCACCAGCGGCAGCGCGTCGAAACGAACCAGGTTCTCGCGCATCACCGTTGCGGTTGTCTCGGTCACTTGTTCCTGCGTGAGCCAGCGCAGGCACCAGTAATGCTCCATGCGATTCTGGAACTCGGCGTATTGCGCGTAGGTGACTTCGAAGTCCGCGGCCGCGGCAAACAGCTCCGCGTCGCCCTCTGCATACGGCGGTTTGTCTCCGGCGACGACCGCAAGCAACTGGCGTTGATTCACGAGGTCGCTGTAGCGGCGCAGCGGCGAGCTCGCCCACAGGTACTGCGCGACGCCTAGGCCCTGATGCGGATCGGGCCTGGTGCTCATCTTCACCTTGCCGGCTTGCTGCGCGCGATATAACCCTGGCACGCGTGCGTCGGCGAGAAGCTTGCCCCAAGTGCTGTTGATATGAATCATCAGCTCTGCGACGAGCTTGTCCAGCGGCGAGCCGCGTCGTCGCGGCAGGATCGTCACCCGTCCCTCGGGTGCCGCGCTCCAATCGACGCGAAAACTGTAGTCGGTGCGTGGCGTCTCGGGTTTGCCGCGCGCGGCCTCGAGTTGCTGCGCGACTCGCCACAGCATACGCAGCTCGTCGGTCCATTCGGGCTCGCCGGGTGCAGCGGCTTCCGCAAAGCGCTCGCCGATCGCATCAAGGCGCAGATTGGCGGCGATCGGCA
Source organism: Betaproteobacteria bacterium (assembly GCA_005888955.1). GTDB lineage: Bacteria > Pseudomonadota > Gammaproteobacteria > Burkholderiales > Casimicrobiaceae > PALSA-1003. The sequence continues at coordinate 3,635 of VBCS01000127.1, read as the reverse complement.
CGCACTCGAGCCGCGTCGCGTGTTTCAGCGGCGTTCCATCGGGCGCGACCTCGACGTAGAGCGACAGCGCCAGCGGCGCGGTGCCCGCGGCGAGCGTACAACATCCGATCACCGCGTCGGGAAGCATGGTGATTTTGCGGCCGGGCATGTAGACCGTGGACAGGCGGCTCCGCGCGACAGCGTCGAGCGCAGAGCCTTGCGGGACCGCCAGCGCCGGCGTGGCGATATGAATGCCGATCTCGAAATGCCCGTTCGGAAGCGGCCGCACCGAAAACGCGTCGTCGATCTCGGTGGTCGTCGCATCGTCGATCGAGAACGCCCGCACCGCGGCGCGGGCGAGCTCGGGCAGTGCGGCGGGCTCGCCTTGCGGCGGCAACGCGGTGCCATGGGGGAACGCTTCGAACAGAAAACGATTGAAATGGTAGTCGTGCGTCGACGGTATCGCACCGCAGGCCGCGAGCAGCGCGACCGGGTTCGTCTGCAGCGCCTCGCAGGCCGCGTTCAGCGCGCGCGTCTCGAGCGCGAGCTTGTCGGGCTTGTAGAGCAGCATCGGCAGAACCGCGCGGAACGCTTCCGGGAGACGATGCGCCTTGAGCTCCTCGACATAGGCGGCGATCTCCGCGGCCTCGTGGCGTTTGCGCTCCGCTCCCGCGAGTGCAGCCTTGAGCGCGTCGGCCGGTGCGGCGCGGTAACGGCCCTTGCCCTTCTTGTAGAAATGCATCGGCGAGCCGTGCAGGCAGAACGCGAGCGCTGCGGCTTCCGCGGGTTTGGGCGTTCGCCCGAAGTACTCGCCGGCGAGGTCGGCAAAGCCGAATTCGCGCTCGCCGCTCACTTCCCACAGGAAATTCGGATCGAGCCCGGCGGCAAGCGTCCGCGCATCCGCGAGCAGCGCCGACGGCGACGGTTCGCTGAAACGCAGCAGGACGTTGGCGGACTTGATCTTGAGCCGCTTGCCCGATGCCGCTTCGACTTGCAGCGACGTAGCGTTGTCAGCAAGGACGGTGCCGGCCTTGAACGCGCCGTCGTCCTCGAAAAACACATGCATGAGCTTAGGAACCTCTGAACAAGTCCCGCACGGTAGCGACGGAGGCTCTTCGGGATGGGATGCGCGAAGCCGCACGCGCAGGCAAGAGGGGCGCGATTATACCGCAGCCTTGGAGCAAGGCTTCATATCGCGAGGTCGTTGCGCCTGCCGCCCCTTTGCCTCAGCATGACGCCTTTCCCACGACAGCGTCTGCGACAGGGACGACATGGAATTCCGGCGTTTGGGCGAATCCGGCCTCGAGGTTTCGGTGATCTGCCTGGGCACGATGATGTTCGGAGATCGCACCGACGCCGCGGCCGCGCAGCGGATCATTGCCTCTGCATTCGACGCCGGTGTCAATTTCATCGATACCGCGGACGTGTACGCGAAGGGCGCCTCGGAGACGATCGTCGGTGAGGGCGTCGCCGCCAACCGCCGCCGCTGGGTTCTCGCGACCAAGGTCGGCAATGTGATGACGGCGGAGCCGCACGACGGCGGCCTGTCGCGGCGCTGGATCGTGCAGGCGTGCGAGGACAGCCTGAAGCGCCTCGCGACCGACTACATCGACATCTACTATCTGCATCGCGACGATACGGAGACGCCGCTCGAGGAAACCATTGAGGCCATCGGCGATTTGATTCGCGCCGGCAAGATCCGCTATTTCGGCGTATCGAATTATCGCGGCTGGCGCATTGCCGAAATCATGGCCTTAAGCTTCGACCTCAACGTGCCACGGCCCGTCGTCTGTCAGCCGTACTACAACGCGTTCAATCGCATGCCCGAGGTCGAGGTCCTGCCCGCCTGCGATTACTATGGGCTGGGCGTCGTGCCCTACAGCCCGCTGGCGCGCGGCATGCTCACCGGCAAATATGCGCCGGGTATTGAAGCGCCCGCGGATTCGCGCGTCGGGCGCAAGGATCGTCGGATGCTGGAAACGGAGTTCCGCGCGGAATCGATTGCAATGACACAGACGATCAAGGCGCACGCCGAGAAAAAGGGTCTGACCGCGACCCAGTTCGCGCTGGCGTGGGTTCTCAACAACAGGATCGTCAGCGCGGTGCTCGCCGGACCGCGCACCTTCGAGCAATGGACCGATTATCTTTCCGCGGTCGGCAAGACGCTCGATGCGGAAGACGAAGCTCTGATCGACTCGCTGGTGCCACCCGGCCACCCGTCCACGCCGGGCTACAACGATCCCCAATATCCGTTCTACGGGCGCATCATCGATTAGCCTCGCGACGCAGGAAATCCGACGTCGGCCCCGTCGGATGCCAAGCGCATGAGCTCATTCCCGTCGGTGAGCTGCTGACCTCGAGTTTCGCAGCGGGCTTGGCTTCCTCATTGCCTATCTCTCGGCCGATTTGTCTCCGCAGAGTCCATCGAACGATCGTTCGAGAGCGGCCCGCAGCGTCCCGGGACCTTGCCCATCAGCTCTGCCCTTTGTCCCGCGCGACGGGATTTTCAAAGGGTGAAGGAACCTCCCCCTTTCGGCCGCGGTCACTTGGTTTAAGGCTTACTGACTATCGTTCTCACGGGGGAAATACCTATGGATATACCCAAAAGTGTTTTTTCATTCCGATCGGCGCGGGTTTTGAGCGTGCTGCGCATCGTCGTTGCCGGCCTGTTTATGGAGCACGGAATGGCGAAGCTTTTGCACGTACCGCATGTTGCCTCGTTCGACAACCTTCATCTGATGTCGCTGGCCGGAATGGCCGGGATGCTTGAACTCGTAGGTGGGTTGTTGCTCCTGATCGGACTATTCACGCGCCCCGTCGCCTTCGTCCTTTCCGGCGAAATGGCGGCGGCTTATTTCATGGCTCATGCATCCATGAGCCCGTCCCCGCTGCTCAACCACGGCGAACTGGCCGTCGTGTATTGCTTCGTCTTCCTGTATTTCGCCTTTGCGGGGGGCGGCGTGTGGAGTGTCGATGCGTACCGCCACCGGGCGGCAGCGGGCCACTTCTTCCCGCGTGGCTCCTTGAAGCGGCTTTCGTCGACTTAGCTCCGGTCCCATGGCGTCATTTTATGCACCCGGATCATGACTGACGCTTTTCGCGTCGCGCTCGCCTGCGTCAACGACGAACGGCAGCCTGTTCTCCGGAGGCGACAGCGGGCATGACCAGCGATCGTCGTATGCGCATGAAGGGTAATAAGCGAAGTTGAAATCGAGCACGATCTCGGTCTCGTCGACGCCGAGGTCGGCGCCCTTGATCGTGTCGAAGAGATAACGGCCGCCGCCGTACGTATTGCTGCCGTTGGACGCGTCGGAGTACGGCACCCACAGCCCTCCACCGTAGCCTTCGAACCAGTACAACGCCAGCGATGCGGCGACGCTGCCGATCGTGAATCGAGCCCGGCCGAAGCGCGTGCAGCGCAGTACGCCGTCGGCGGACAGCGGTATGTCGAAGGTCTTCCGGGGCACATGCGTATCGATCGTTCCGACGACGCGCCACGCGGAATCATAAGGAAACCACTGCAAGCCCCGCCACGCCTGCCGCAGCTCCGCCCGAATCGGACTGTCGGGATGTTCTCGAAACAGGCTCTCGCGCGCAGCGCGGAACGTCGCGGCGGCTGCCGCCGGATCGACCCCCGAGGTTGCACGGACGTGTGC
>VBCS01000126.1 GCA_005888955.1 Betaproteobacteria bacterium | reverse complement strand
GCGACGATTGCCGCAATCGCGGCGATAAGCAACGAACCGGCGAAAAGCCACGCCGCGCCACCGACGATTCCGGCACCGACGACGGAGCCGCCGACGTTGCCGAGGATCCTGCGCAGGATCGCACCGATCGCCGGCACCGCGACGAGGAGGATCAAGGCGAGCGTACCGATGTCGAAGCCGTGCGACGGCGCGCGCTTCCGCGGCTCGGCCTCGGGCAGCGGCTTGCCTTCGCCAACGACGCTGACGATGCGGTCGATGCCGGCGTTGATGCCCGCCGCGAATTGTCCCTTGCTGAACAGCGGCGCAATCGTCTCGGCGATGATGCGGCGCGAGGTGAGGTCGGTCAGCACGCCCTCGAAGCCATAGCCGACCTCGAGGCGTATCTGCTTGTCATCCTTGGCGATGAGGAGTATTGCGCCGTTGTCCTTGCCCTTCTGGCCGATCTTCCACGCTTCGGCGACCCGAATCGCGTATTGCTCGATCGGCTCCGGCTTGGTCGTCGGCACGATGAGGACTGCGAGCTGATCAGTCGTCCGCGCTTCCCAATCGGCGAGCTTCGCTTCCAATGCTTGCCGCTCCGACGCCGAAAGCGTGCCGGTGAGATCGGTGACGCGCGCATGCAGCGGCGGCACGGGCTGCAATCCATCGCGCGGCGGATCCCACGGCACGGCGCCTGTCGCGCCGAGGACCGCCAGAAGCGCGATCGCGACAAGCCGGAGACGTCGCGCCTCGGGTAGCCAGCGGCGGCGCCACGCGGTGCGGGCGGCGATCACGCGACAAATGCGCGAAGTATCCGCGCTACTTGGTCGCCGGGGCGGGTGCAGGCGCCGGGGCGGGTGCAGGCGCTGGAGCCGGGGCAGGCGCGGGTTTGCTGAAGTCGACCGTAGGCGGCGCGCTGATCGCCTTTTCGTTCTCGACCGAAAAGTTGGGCTTCACGTCCATCTTGAACAGCATAGCCGTCAGGTTGGTCGGGAACGAACGCACCGTCGTGTTGTACTCCTGCACCGCCTTGATGTAGCGGTTGCGCGCGACCGCGATGCGATTCTCGGTGCCTTCGAGCTGCGATTGTAGGTCGCGGAAGTTCTGATCGGACTTGAGGTTCGGATAGTTCTCGGCAACCAGCAGCAGGCGCGACAGCGCCGATGATAACTGCGCCTGCGCGGCCTGAAATCTCGCGAAAGCCTGCGGGTCGTTAATCAGCTCAGGCGTCGCCTGGATGCTGCCCACGCTGGCCCGCGCCCGGGTCACCTCGGTCAGCACGCGCTCTTCCTGCGCCGCGTAGCCCTTCACCGTGTTGACCAGATTCGGCACCAGGTCGGCCCGGCGCTGATACTGATTGATGACCTCCGACCACGCGGCCTTCACCTGCTCGTCCTGGCGCTGCAGATCGTTGTAGCCGCAGCCGGACAGGATCGCGGCGGCAATCGCGGCCGCAGTCAAGGCAAGGAACTTGCGCATCGTGAGTCTCCCTTGGTGGGCCTTCGATCGGAACGTGATTCGGGTGCTCGGTTGGCTGCTCATTTGGGTACATTGAAGGCGGTTTGCAAGCCGGCAGCTCCGCTTGCCGCCTGCAATCCGCGCAGGGTGGAGCGCGCCAGGCACAAATCTTCCCACGCCTTCGCTTTGTCGGGCAAGTTGCGCAGCAGGTAAGCCGGATGGTAGGTGACGATGAGCGGCACACCCTGATAGCGATGCACGCGGCCGCGAAGGCTGGCGATGGTCGCGTCGACATTGAGCAAGGTTGTCGCCGCGCTTTTTCCCAGCGCGACGATCAGCGTGGGACGAATCAGCGCAATCTGCCGATCGAGATACGGCCGGCAGGATTCGACCTCGAGCGGCGAGGGCGTGCGGTTGCCGGGAGGCCGGCACTTGATCACGTTGGCGATGTAAACGTTCTTGCCCCGCTTCATGCCGAGCGCGGCGAGCATGTTGTCGAGGAGCCGACCGGCCTGGCCGACGAAAGGCTCGCCCCTGGCATCTTCTTCCGCGCCCGGCGCCTCGCCGACGAACAGCCACTGCGCGTGCACATCGCCAACGCCGGGAACCGCCTTGTTGCGCGTCCGGCACAACCCGCACGCGGTACAAGCGGCGACGTCCGCCGCGAATTCAGGCCACTCGAGCGCGGCGATGTGCTGCACGCGATCCACGGGCGGATCGCGAGACGTCCGCGGCGCGATCGCAGCGTATCGAGCAGTCGCTTCGGCGACAGACGAGCTAACTGCGTTTCGCGCCTCGGCCACGTCTGCGGACACGTCTCGCCGACGCCACAGCGGCAGCAATCCAAGCTCGCGCAGGATGTCGTAACGCGCGGCCATCTCAGATTCCCTGTCCGCGAGAGAGCGCGCGCCGCATGACCAGCGCGTCTTCACGCGACGCTGCGCCGGCCGACGGGTAGTAGCCGATGCGGCGTGCCACCGGCACGAAGCCTTCCCGCGCATAGAGCGCGATCGCCGGAATGTTCGACACCCGCACTTCGAGGAAGCATTGCTCGGCGCCTCGCGCACCCGCGTCGGCGAGGAACCGCCCGAGCAGCGCTCGCCCGATGCCGAGCCGCCGCACTTCGGGTGCGACGGTGAGATTCAAAAGCTGCGCCTCGCCGGGCGCGAACAGGAGCACGCCGTACGCGACGATCGCGCCGTCGGCCACACCGACCTGCATCGCGTAGCCGGCGGCGAGCGCGTCGCGAAAGTTGCCTTCGGTCCAGGGGGCGACGTGCGCCGCGCGCTCCAGGGCGGCGACCGCTTCGATGTCGGAGTCCGAGAGCGGGCGCCAGAGCACCGGCACCGCAAACGTCTCGCGCGCGAGCGTCGCGTTCACAACCTCATTCCCGCCGCGCGTTCGGCGGTCGTCAGCGCGACCCGATGCCGTACATAGAGCGGCGCCGCTTCGCGCGCCGGGACGCCCTCGCCGGCGGCGAATCGAGGCAATGCGAGGCTGCCGATGGCCACGGCCGTCGGCAGGATGCCTTCATCGCAGCCGGCGAGCGCACCGCCGAAGCGTTCGCGGAGCGTGGGATACGCCGCGAAGCCGTTGCCGACGCCTGTCCAGCCGTTGCCCGGCGGGAGCGGCGCCTCGCCCGGCATGGCGACGGCCGGCTCGAGCACAACGCGCCAGCGCAATCCGTCGTGCTCGTATGCCGCGACGTAGACCTCCCGCATCCGCGCATCGAGCGCCGCGATCACGCGCGTCCGGCCGCTCTTCTGGCGCGCGGCTTCGGCCATCGCTTGAAGCGTCGCGACGCCGACGACCGGCAGGTCTGCGCCGAGCGCAAGGCCCTGCGCGACCCCGCACGCAATGCGCAGGCCCGTGAACGAGC
>VBCS01000515.1 GCA_005888955.1 Betaproteobacteria bacterium | reverse complement strand
CGCGGATTGCGCCGGGACGTCAAGCTCGAGCATCAGCGCGATGCCGATCAGTACGACCGCAAATAGAATCGGTTCCGCCGTTGCGTCGATTGCTGCGAACGCAATGGCGACCGCCGACAGACCGACCAAGACTTCCTCGATGAATTGCCGCCAACGCCAAAACAGTACGTCGTCGCCGCTGTTCATGGCAGGCCGCCTTTCGCATCATTCGACACGCACCCACTGTAGACTCGGCAGTGTTGCCCGAGTATCAGCGCCACGCTGATTTTCCTGTAGGCGCGCGTCCCACAGGTCGGACATAATCACGCAGGCAATAGAAGAATGGGGGCGGATAATCCGCCGGTGCTGACCGACCATGACGATCAACGGGAATCTCGATGAACCGACGTAACGCAGGCCTTGCACTTCTTGCGCTCCTTGCCGCCGGCGCAGCGCCCGTCAGCGTCAGGGCGCAGCAAGCGGGGGTATACCGCGTCGGTTATCTGAGCACCCCCACTCGCGAGTCCGTGGAGCGCGGCCTCGACGCATTCTTGCGAAAGTTACGCGAGCTCGGCTGGGTCGAGGGCCAGAACCTCGTCATCGAGTATCGCTGGGCCGAGGGGAACGTCGAGCGGTTGCCCGATCTCGCAGCCGAGCTGGTCCGGCGCAAGGTGGATGTGATCGTCGCGCCGGCCGGGTCCGCTGCGCTGGCGGCAAAAAATGCGACGAGCAGCATTCCTATTGTCATGATCTTCCCCAGCGATCCTGTTGAGATGGGGCTTGTCGCCAGCCTGAGGCGGCCAGGGGGGAACATCACAGGTACGACCTTCACGCCCGGTCCGGAGATCTTCGGCAGGCAGCTGCAAATTCTGAAGGAGACTATCCCCCGCGCTTCCCGGGTGGCCATCCTGTCGAACCCGGCTGACCCATCGTTTGCACTTCAGGTGAGAGAGGTGGAGGCTGCCGCCCGAACTCTGCACATGCGCCTTCAGCATGTGGAGGCAAGAGGGCCGGAACAGTTCGACAGCGCCTTCGCCGCAATGGCGCGAGAGCGCGCGGACGCGCTTCTGGTTAACGGTACCTCGACGTTCCTGGCGCACCGGGTGAGGCTCGCCGAACTCGCGGTAAAGAACCGGCTGCCGACGATGTACAGCTTTCGCGAAAGCGTCGAGGCAGGTGGCCTCATGGCTTACGCGGTGAACATGGCTGCTTTCGTCGAACGCGCCGCCGTGTACGTGGACAAGATCCTCAAGGGCGCGAAGCCCGCCGATCTCCCCGTCGAGCAGCCGACGAAGTTCGAGCTGGTCATCAACCTCAAGACCGCCAAGGCACTCGGCCTCGCGATCCCGCGATCGTTGCTGGCGCGCGCGGACGAAGTGATTCAGTGATCGGTCGGCGAGCGGCCGGTGTGACGATCAGCCGAGCGCGCTACGCCTTCCGTTCCCGTGGGCCGAGGAAAAACCACAGGATCAACCCGAGCAGCGGCAGCAGCACCACCGCGATGATCCAGATCAATTTCTTCTCGTTGGAAACGGAGCTTTGAAAAATATTGATAATCGCCCAGATATCGCCGACGAGCACCAGCAGGACCCAGACGCTGTATCCCAAGCCGTTCATCACAACGGGATGTCGGCGGTCATCGACCTGGTTGCGGGGAAGTCGCAGCTCCACAGCAGTCTACGTCGTCCGCTTTGCCTTTCGACCGGGCGCTATAGGCGGGACGTAACCTGACACGCGGCACTGCCAGGCATCAATCCTCTTGCCGCCTTCGAAGCGAGTCAGATTGCACGTGATGACCGCCCCCGTAGCTGCCAGGCCGGTAAGACGCTGACGCACCGTTGCAAGCGGCATGCCCATCTCTTTGGCAATCTCCAAATCGAGCCGCTGCCCGTATTTCTTCAAGCACTCCAGGACTTCAGTCACGCGGATATCCTTGAAAAAAGAACGATAGTTTAGCAGCCTCCGGACTGTGCCGCATCGTTGTTTGCTCTCCATTTAGAATTACACAGTTTTGCCAAGGGCTTAGATGACCATGTCGAGAACGCTGTTTTCGCCCTTCAAGCTGCGCAAGCTTGCGCTCGCCAACCGCATCGTCGTGTCGCCGATGTGTCAGTACTCAGCGGTGAACGGCTGCGCCGTCGACTGGCACATCGTGCACTGGGGCCAGCTTCTGCAATCGAGCGCGGGCATGTTCACGATCGAGGCCACCGCGGTGTCGGCGATCGGGCGCATCACGCATGGCTGCCTCGGCCTCTACGACGACGCGTGCGAAAAAGCCATCGGCGAACGTCTGGCGATCGCGCGCGCGGACGCGCCGCCGATGCCGGTGGCCATGCAGTTGGCGCATGCGGGCCGCAAAGGTTCGTCGCTGGTGCCGTGGGAAGGCGGACAACTGATTCCTGTCGCCCAGGGCGGCTGGACTCCCGTGGCGCCCTCGGCGATTCCGCAGCTCGAGCACGAACCGCCACCGGCTGCGCTCGACGCGGCGGGCATCGGAGAGATCAAGCGCCAGTTCGTCGACGCCGCACGGCGCGCATCGCGCCTCGGCATCGACGCGATCGAGCTGCACTGCGCCCACGGATACCTGTTCCACGAGTTCCTGTCGCCGCTGTCGAACCGGCGCGAAGACGCGTATGGCGGGTCGTTCGACAATCGCGTCCGCTTTCCGCTGGAGGTGTTCGCGGCGGTGCGCGACGTGTGGCCGCAGGACATGCCAATGGGCGTGCGCATCTCGGCGAACGACTGGGTCGACGGCGGTTGGACGATCGAGGATTCCATCGCACTCGTACGGCGCCTCAAAGCCGCCGGCTGCGATTGGATCGACACGTCGAGCGGAGGTATTTCGCCCGCGCAGAAGATCCCGCTCGGACCGGGCTATCAGGTGCCGCTCGCGCGGGCGATCCGTCGCGCCACGTCGATACCGACGATGGCGGTCGGGCTCATCACGGACGCGAAGCAGGCCGAAGCGATCATTGCTTCGGGCGATGCCGATCTGGTGGCGATGGCGCGCGCGATGCTCTGGAATCCGCGCTGGCCCTGGCACGCGGCGGCGATTCTGGGCGCACAAGTCCAGGCGCCCCAGCAGTATTGGCGCTCGGCGCCGCGCGACGCGGCGAACGTCATTGCCAATGCGAAGCTCGGCATGCGGTAGCGACGATGCCGCGCCGGCGCAAGGAATGAGCCGAACGCTATCCTTGAAGAATCCGCTTGGCTTCCTCGAGGTCCGGCGCGTCGAATTCCGGTTGGAGCTCGGAGCAGACGGCGCGCAGCGACTGCTGACCTTCAGCGGCTCTGCCTTGTGACGCGGCCGCCTTCGCCAGACTCATGGCAGCCCTCAATTCGAACAACGCCGCCCCTTGCTGTCTGGCGACGTCCAAGGCCGTTTGCAATGAACGCATGGCCTCGTCCGCGTGGCCGGACCCGAGGCGCAGCAGGCAGACGCCTCGCAGGCGATGATGCTCCGGCACGAACATGCCGACCCCCGGCTCGGCCACCGTGGCGAGAGCGCCTTGCACCAGCTCGAGCGCATCGGTGATCCGGCCCGCTCGTTCGCGCGCGTCGGCGAGAATAGTGGCGTAATACCGGTACAGCGGTCCGATGACCGACGCTCTCGGGTATTCGGCTTCCATCATCGCCAAGCCGGCGTCGCTCTGCGTTCCGAAGGTGCACGCCCAACCGGAAACCATCAGCGCGTGCGCACGCATCGGAGCAAAGTTGTACTTCTCGGCAAGGTCGCGCAAGCGCTGCGCCATGCGATTGACCATCTCGCGGTCACCGAGCGTTTGATTCAGCACCAGCGCGTTCTGCAGGGCGAAGCCCACGTTGTGCGGGTGTCCCAGCGTTTCGGCAAGCAAAATGCCCTTGTCGGCGAACTGTCGCGCCTGAGCGGTTTGGCCGGAAAAACAGAGCGCCAGCGCCCTGCACAAATGCGCGCACACGCCTGGATCGTGACCGCCGAACACGGGGCCCATCCAGGCGTGCCGGGCCGGATCGTATTGGCGGACGCCTTCTTGCGTGTACTTGAGCACCGTCGGCCCCTCGCCCCGGAAGAGAGCGGTGGACCAGCGGCAATGGAAGGCCTCGAGCTGCAGATCCGGATCCGCGACTTGCCCGCTAAGCGCGATCAGCTCCTGGGCCCGGTCGCGCAAAACTTCGAGCTTGCGGCTGGGAATGGCGTTGAACCAGAGTCCCCATGTCGCCTTGAACAGTCCAACGTGGTCGCCCGCTTTCTGTCCCGCAGCATGCGCGCGCCGGTAGGTCTCCTCCACCTCGGGGCTTTGGGGACCCTTGATGATCGCCAGCGCGGGTCCCAGTTTGAGCAAGAGAGCGAGCTCGCGCCGAACGCGCTCCGCATCGTCCGCAGCCTTGCCCGCCTCCGCGTGACCGGCTCGAAAGTGGGCGACATCCTCGGCGAAGGCGAAGCGGGCCGCGGCGCGATCGCCCGCGCGCTCGTGATAGGTGCATGCGAGATCATGGATGCCGGCATTGGCGAAGTGATGCGCGACCACTTCGGGCTCAGCCTCGGCCACCGCGGGGAAACGCTCGAGGAGCGCGTGGCCGATGCGTTCGTGAATCTGGCGGCGGCGGCCGCGCAGCAGGTTCTCGTACGCAATATCGCGCATCAACGCGTGACTGAAGCGATAACCGGATTCGGTCGCCCGGCCCTGGCTCAGCACGAGGCCCGCATCGGCCAGGCGCGCAATGCCGCTCGCGATATCGGTCGCGCATTCGACGGCCACGATCTCGAGCAGCGGCTGCGAGAATTGGAGGCCGATGACCGCGGCTACCTGGGCGATTTCCTTTGCCGGTCCGAGCCGGTCGAGGCGTGCCATCAGCGAATCCTGCAATGTTGCCGGCACGACGGGTCGATCGGAGCTCTCCGACTCGGCAACCGCTTTGGTCAGCTCTTCGACGAAGAGCGGATTGCCGTCCGCCTTGGCCACGATCTCGTCGATCAGCGCCGGCTCGAGCGCCCGCGAAGCAGCAGTCCCGGCAACGAGGTCGATACATTCCTGCTTCGTGAGGCGCGACAAGACCCGCGACGTAGTCGATCCTCCGTTCGCCCGCAGTGGCGCATATTCGGGTCGGGCGGTAATGAGCGCGAGGACGCGCGCTTTCGCGATGCCATCGATCAACCGCGTCACCAGCTCTTGTGTCGTCGGGTCTATCCAGTGCGCATCCTCGAGGACGAACAGAACCGGCTTCTGAACGGCAAGCGCGGTCATTTGATCGACGAGCGAGGCGACGGTTGCGGCTTTGCGCTGAGCGGGCGAGAGCCCGAGGGGCGGATACCGGTCATCGGTCGGAATCGAAAGCAGGTCGGCCATGAGGCTCGCCGTTGCGGCGGTGTTGGTTCCCGCAGCCGCGAGAAGCGCTTCCAGTTTCTCGAGCTTGCACGCGGCGGAATCCTCGAGCGCCAAGCCGGCCCCGCGCTCGAGATGCCGGATGACCGGGTACAGCGCGCTGTTCGTGTGATACGGCGAACACTGGCAGAGCACCCGGAAGTGCGGCTCTTCGCCGATATCCTGGGACAGAGCATCCACGATGCGCGACTTCCCCATGCCCGCTTCGCCTTGCAGTAGAACGGCTTGGCCCGCACCCTGCCGCGCATGGTTCC
>VBCS01000125.1 GCA_005888955.1 Betaproteobacteria bacterium | reverse complement strand
CGCCGAACACGAGGTCGTCGGTATTGGCCGACTGCATCACGCGTCCATTGAGCCGCGTCTCGATCTGCACGTTGCCGGGATCGGGCAGCTCGTCCCGGGTGACGATGGCCGGCCCCATCGGGCAGAACGTGGGGAACATCTTGCCGAGAAGGTTGTGCTCCCACGCGTGGATCGGGCCCATGACTCCCTGCGCCGCGAAGATCGGCGCCACCCAGTCGCGCGCCGACACGTCGTTCACGAGCGTGTAGCCGGCGACATAGTCGAGCGCGTGCACCGCGCTTACCCGATGACAGGGCCTGCCGATCACCACGCTGAACTCGCCTTCCCAGTCCAGCATGTCGGGATTGTTCCGCGGAACCTTGATCGGCTGCCCGGGGCCGATGATGCTCGCCACGCTTTTAGTGAACGCCGCCGGCTTCTCCGGCACGGGCGTCTTCATCTCCTTCAGGTGCTCGTAGTAGTTCATCCCCACGGAGAGCACCATGCCCGGATCGGGGATCGGAGCGAGCAGCTTCGCGCTCTTCCGTGGGATGCGTGTTTTAGAACCCAGAAGCGAGCGCACGCGCTCGAGCGCGCCGGCTTCCAGGATCTGCTTCAGGCTCGACGGCAACGCCGGGTCGCTGGCGTGGATGTCGACGATCTCGTCGCCCGCAATGACCCCCGCGCGCGCCCGGCCGTCGAGTTCCATGGTGACGAGCTTCATGCTGCTGCCTTGAGCTGGCGCGCGCCGAAATCTTTCGACAGGCGGTCGCACAGCTCGCGCAGCGCGGCGGCCGCCGGATGGCTCGCCCGCGAGAGCTCGCGATCCGGGGAAAGCAGCGCAACGGCAGCCGCCGCATCGCCGTTCCAGTCCAGCACCGGGGAGGCCACGGCGGCGAGTCCCGGGATCACGCTGCTGTCGGCGAACGCCAGGCGGGTCTTGCGAGCCCGTTCGACTGCTCGCTCGAAGGCGTCGCGGTCGATGGTTTCCCGACGCGTCTCCGCGGTGAGCACATCGGCGGTGACCGCAGCCGGCAGAAAGGCAACCAGCACCGTGCCGACCGCGGAGCGCGACACGGGCAGAACGGAGCCGAGTCCGAGGTTGGTGACCAGGGGGTCGCGGCCGCGCTGCCAGCGCACTACGGTCGGCCCGCGGTTGCTCCACACGGCGAGCAGCGCGGTGTAGCCGGTCTCGCCCACCAACTCGGGCAAGGCTTGCTCGGCGAGCTGCACCGGCTCGAGTCGCCGCATCGCAGCAAGCCCGATCTGCAGAGCGAGCGGCCCGAAGTCGTAGCGCGAGTCGGCTTCCTGCCTAACCAAGCCGCAGCGCACAAAGCTCGCCAGATAGCGGTGCGCGCTGCTCGGATCCAGCTCGGACTGCGCGCTCAGGTCCTTGAGCGCGAGGGGCCCGTCCGAGTTCTCGAGCGCCTCGAGCAGGCGGATGCCGGTGTCGATCGATTGGATACCGCGGCGCTTGCGCTTCTTATGGGTTCTGTCCATGCAGTTGCACCATTGACAATGCGTTGGCTATTAGCCAATATACGCCTTCCTGAGGAGGAGGCGCAAGATGAGATTCATTTGGCGTGCGGCCGCGCTCGCGGCCATGACGGCGTTGCTCTGGTCGGCGCATGCGCAGCAGCCGGTGCGGATCGGCAGCACGCTTGCGCTGACCGGGCCGCTCGGTTCGGCCGGCAACATCCAGAAGGTCGCGATCGAGGTCTACATCGACGATCTCAACAGCCGCGGCGGCCTGCTCGGCCGCAAGGTGGAATGGGTGCTGAAGGACGACCAGTCGCGCCCCGACCTCGCGCGCACGCTTTACGAGCAGCTCGCCACCGTAGACAAGGTGGACCTCTTGATGGGGCCCTACGGCACGGCCTCCATCCTCTCGGCGATGGGGGTCGCCCAGCGCTACGGCAAGATCCTCATCCACAACAGCTTCGGCACGCCGCGGCTCGCCAAGTACGACATGCAGTTCTCCGCTTCCGGTGGCGCCGGCGATCCCGAGAACGTCTGGCCGAACCTGGTGTTCGACGCGGTCGCCACCGCGCCGAAGCCGCCGAAGACCGTGGCGATCGTCACCACCAAATTCCCTAGCGCGCACTCCATCGCGTTGGGCGCGCGCGAAGTGGCGAAGAAGCGCGGCCTTACCGAGGTGCTGTTCCTCGAGTACGAGTTCGGCAACCGCGATTTCGGCGCGATTGCGGCCCGCGTCAAGGACGCGAAGCCGGACTTCGTGTTCGCCGGCGCGCTCGGCCTGGACGGCGTGCTGCTGCTCGACGCGATGAAGAAGATCGACTATCAGCCTCCGATGCACTTCTACACCTTCCCCGCGCCCGGGCCGATGCTCAAGCTGCCCGAGGCGAAGAACGCGCTCGCGCTCACCACTTTCGAGGAGCACCCGCCGCACACCGGCAACCCGCAGGCGACGCAGTTCATCCAGGGCTTTCGCGAGCGCGCCGCGAAGGCCTCGCTGCCCTCCACCTCCGTAGATCTCCTGTCCACGATCGCCTACGCCTCGTGGCAGGTGCTCGAGGCGGCGGTCAGCGGCGCGAGGAGCCTGGACGACAAGGCGCTCGCGCAGTGGCTGCGGCAGAGCCAGGTCGACACCGTCATGGGGCGCCTGAGCTGGCAGGGAACTCCCGAGGGCCCGCCCAATTTCGTGATGGGCAAGGACATCTACAAGGTGAAGCAGCTCCAGGACGGGAAATGGCTGGTGGTGTGGCCGAAGGAGTTCGCCGCCCCCGGCGCCAAGCTGATCGGTCCGTGAGGGGCATGAACCGGTGCCGAGCTATGCGCTCCTCGGCCAGTCGGCGCTTTCCGGCGTCTTCATCGGCGCGCTGTACGGGCTTCTCGGCCTCGGCCTGACGCTCAGCTGGGGGATGCTGCGCCAGATCAACCTGGCGCACTTCGCCCTGGTGTTTCTCGGCGCTTATCTCACCTACCAGCTCGGCGCCGCGGGCATGGACCCGCTCGTCACCCTCGCGCTCATCGCGCCGGCGTTCTTCCTTTTCGGCGCCGCGCTCCACCTTTTGCTCGCCAGGTTCAAGGTCAACGCGCTCAACACGCTGCTCGTCACCTTCGGCTTCATGGTGATGCTCGAGAGCCTGATCCAGTGGATCTGGAGCGCGGACTTCCGGCGCCTGGAGTCCCACTACGGCGACGTCAAATGGAAAGTCGGCGAGCTGTTCGTCCCGCTGCCCGAGCTGCTCACGCTCGCGCTCGCCTGCGGCCTTGCGCTCGCCGTGTGGGCGGCGCTGCGGTTCACCGATCTCGGAAAAGCGATGCGCGCCACCGCGGAAGACGCACCGATCGCCGCAGCGTTCGGCGTCAACGAGAAGCTGCTCTCGCTCCTGCTGTCGGGCCTGTGCGCGGCGTTCGCGGCGGTCGCCGGAATGTGCCTCGCGCTCAGCCACACGCTGGCGCCGTCGCAGATCTACGCCTGGATCGGCGTGGTCTTCGCGGTAGTGATGATCGGCGGCCTCGGCAACCCGCTCGGGCCGCTCGTCGCGGGCGTAGTGATCGGCGTCAGCGAAGGTCTCACCATGGCGGTAACCGCGCCGGTTTGGGCGCCGCTGGTTTCGTTCTCGCTGCTGATCGCGGCGCTGCTCTTGCGGCCGGAAAAGTTCTGATGCGCTTCGTCGCCGCCGCTATCGTACTCGGAGCGGTCCCATTCCTCGGGTTGCCCGCGTTCTACGAATCGTTCCTGTATCTCGTGTTCCACTGGGTGGTCCTCGCCACCTCGTGGAACATCCTGAGCGGCTACTCGGGCTATTTCTCTTTCGGCCACGCCGCGTTCTTCGGCATCGGCGTCTACACGACAGCGGTGCTCGCCGGCAAGCTCGACTGGCCGTTCCTCTGGACCCTGCCCTTCGCCGCCGCGGTGCCGGCGCTCGTGGGCGTCGCGCTCGGCGCGATCATCTTCAGAGTCCGAGCGCTGCGCGGCGAGCTGTTCGCGCTGCTAACGCTGGCAGTGACGTTCGTCGTCAGCACGCTCGTGCTGAACACGCCGGTCGACGGCGGTCCCGGCGTGATGCTGAGCGCAGTGTCGATCCCGAAGCTCGCGCCGACCGTTTCTGGGACTTTCTATTTGCTGTCACTGGTTCTGGCGCTCGCCACCGTAGCGATCGCCTATGCCGTCTATCACTCGAGGTTCGGAACCGGCCTGTTCGCGATCCACGACGACGAAGCGGTGGCCGAGGTGATGGGCGTGCCCACCTACCGCTTCAAGCTCGCGGCGTTCGCGCTCTCCTGCGCGCTCGCCGGGGTCGCCGGCGGCATCTATGGGGTCTTCGTTTCGTACGTGACGGTCGGCGAGACGTTCTCAGGCTTCGTCGCGCTCTACGTCATCCTGATGGCCGCGCTCGGCGGGACGCGCCACTGGCTCGGCCCGGCGCTCGGCGCCGCCGCGCTGACCACCCTCCTCTACGTCTTCACTACGAGCGACTACGCGGTGGCGGGCCGCGCGGCCATGGGGCTGATCTTCATTCTCGTGATCCTGTTCCTGCCGCAGGGCCTGCTCGGGCGATTCGCGCATCGCAAAGCGCTGCCGAGGCGGAATGCGCCGATCCCGTCAGCAGCTCCCGCCGCGAAGAATATGGAGTCAATCCTCGTGGTGCGCGATCTGTCGAAGGCGTTCAAGGGCGTCCAGGCGCTCTCCCATGTCGAGCTCGAGGTGCGCCGCGGCGAGATCCTCGGCCTGGTCGGGCCGAACGGCTCCGGCAAATCGACTCTCATCAACCTGGTGAGCGGCCATTACCCGGTCGACGGCGGCAGCATCAGGTTCGAGGGGCGCGAGCTGGTTGGCGAAGCGCCCCACCGCATCGCGCGCGCGGGCATCGCCCGCACCTACCAGATCCCGCGCCCGTTTCCGCACCTCACGGTGCTCGAGAACGTGGCGCTGCCGCCGATGTTCGGGCAGGTGGTCATGGACCGCGCCGCCGCCGAGGCCGAGGCGTGGCGCTGGCTCGAGTTCACAGGTTTGGCCGGAAAAGCGCTTCTCCAACCTCAGCATTTGAATCTGCATCAAAGAAAATTTCTCGAGCTGGCGCGCGCGCTCGCCTCGCGGCCCAAGCTCCTGTTCCTCGACGAAGTGCTTTCAGGCCTTACGCCTTCCGAGATGAACGAGGCCATCCGCCTGATCCGCGCGATCCGCGACCAGGGCGCGACGATCGTGTTCGTCGAGCACGTGATGCGCGCGGTGATGGAGCTCACCGACCGCGTTGTCGTGCTCACTTACGGCAAGAACATCGCCGCCGGCGCGCCGGGCGACGTGATGCGCGACCCGCAGGTCATCACGGCCTATCTCGGAGCCGCACATGCTTGAAGTCGCCAACATCCGGGTGAGCTATGGAGCGGCGCCCGCGATTTCCGATGTTTCGCTTTTCATCGAGGCAAAAGATCTGGTGGTCGTAGTCGGCCCCAACGGCGCCGGCAAGACCACGCTCATCAACGCGCTCGCCGGCCTGCACCCGATCGACAGCGGATCGCTGCGCATGGAGGGGCGCGAACTCTCGCGGCTCTCGGCGCATCGCTATTGCGATGAGGGCATCGCGCTGGTGCCGGAGGGGCGGCGCCTGTTCACAAGTCTCTCCGTGAAGGAGAACCTCGAGCTGGGCAGCTACCGCTCCGGCGCGCGGGCTTTGCGCGGCGAGTCGATGAAAGAAGTCTGCGCGATCTTCCCG
>VBCS01000011.1 GCA_005888955.1 Betaproteobacteria bacterium | reverse complement strand
GCCTTGCCCGAACCGCCGGATTACCTCCTGTTCTGCGATGCCGACATCCATTATGCTGACGAAACCCTGACAGAACTGGTCCGGTGCGCCGTTCGCGACGGTCTCCTGTTAACCTCGCTGATGGCAAAGTTGCGCTGCCAAAGCTTGGTCGAGCGCGCGTTAATTCCGGCGTTCATCTTCTTTTTCCAGATGCTGTACCCGTTCGCCTGGGTCAACCGCGCGGATCGGGCAACGGCCGCAGCCGCCGGCGGGTGCATGTTGGTGCATCGCCGATCGCTGCAGGCTGTGGGCGGCATCGAGGCGATCCGCGGCGAGCTCATCGATGACTGCGCGCTGGCCAGATTGCTCAAGGATCATGGCCCGATCTGGCTGGGCTTGACCGAACGCGTGCACAGCGTACGCGCCTACGCATCGCTGGCCGAGATGCGGCGCATGATCGTGCGCTGCGCCTACGCTCAACTGCGGTTCTCTCCGTGGCTGCTCGCGGGCGCAACGGCGGCGATGATCATTACCTATCTGGCGCCGCCCGCACTGGCGTTGTTCGCCAGCGGTGCCGCACAGCTGCTCGGAGCGCTGGCCTGGGCGCAGATGGCGCTGGCATTGCAACCGACGCTGCGTCTCTATGCGCTGTCACCGTGGTGGGGTTTGGCTCTGCCGGTGATTGCGGCGATGTACGTCGTGTTCATGCTCGACTCGGCGTACCAGCATAGGCGGGGCAGGGGCGGCGAGTGGAAAGGACGCGTCCAACGCGGAACCTCGGCGCGCGAAGTCTCGAGGCACGGTGGCTGAGTCCCCCTCGATGGAATCTGGCGCAACCTCACCCGCGGGCGCGGAAACATCGGTTTCCCGCAGCTCCTTCTATGCCGCAATGCGCGTGCTGCCAGCGGAGCAGCGCCGCGCCATGTTCGCAATCTATGCCTTCTGTCGTGCGGTCGATGATGTGGCCGATGGTCGCGACGACCGGCAAGCACGCCTGGCCGACCTGGCGCGGTGGCGCATGGACGTCGAAGCGCTGTTTAGGGGAGCGCCGACGAGCCGGCTGCGGGCGCTCTCCGAGCCGATTCGCACCTTCGACCTGCAACGGGAGGATTTCCTCTCGATCATCGACGGCATGGAGATGGACGCCCGGGCCGACATCCGCGCTCCCGACCAGGCTACTCTCGATCTGTACTGTGATCGGGTCGCGTGTGCGGTGGGTCGCCTTTCGGTCCGCGTGTTCGGGATTCACGGGCAGGATGGGACATCGCTCGCCTTCCACCTGGGGCGAGCGCTGCAGCTGACCAACATTCTGCGCGATCTGGACGAGGATGCTGCGAAGGGACGGCTCTACCTGCCGCGTGAAGCGCTTCTCGCCGCAGGGATCGGCGAGATCGACCCGGCGACCGTTCTCGTTTACCCTGCGCTGGGCAAGGCCTGTGCAACGGTCGCGGAGCGTGCGCGCGGCCACTTCACCGAAGCGCATCGGCTCATGGCGAAGTACCCCTTGTCCATCGTGCGGGCACCGCGGCTGATGGCGAAAGTCTATCAGAATATACTTGAGCGCCTGGCCGCGCGCGGATGGGCGCCGCCACGCCGCCCGATCCGTGCGGGAGGCGCAAGCTTGCTGTGGATCGTGCTGCGACACGGACTGTTCGATGTGAAACTCCGCCGGGAAAAGTGATCGCTTATGCATTCTTCATCGCGTGAGGCGCGGCTGACGCCCGACCCCGAACTCGTTGCGCGCCAAATACCTATCGGCCCTGCGGAGTCGAGTCTCGACCGCGCCATCGAGACGGCGACCGCCGCGCTGGTGAAGCGGCAGCGTGCGGATGGTCATTGGGTTTTCGAGCTCGAAGCCGACGCGACCATTGCGGCGGAGTACGTCGTATTGCAGCACTTCCTGGGCGAGCCCAACCCGGCTCTCGAAGCCAAAATCGCGATTTATCTGCGGCGGTTGCAGGGGCCGCACGGCGGGTGGTCGCTGTTCCACGGCGGCGACCTGAATATCAGCGCGAGCGTGAAGGCGTACTTTGCGCTCAAGCTTGCCGGCGATGCGCCGGAATCCGCGCACATGCGCCGGGCGCGCGAGGCCATTCTTGCCCAAGGCGGCGCCGGCACGACCAACGTCTTCACCCGCATCCTGCTGGCGCTCTTTGGCGTGATCTCCTGGGGGGCGGTGCCGATCATTCCGGTCGAGATCGTGTTCTTGCCGCGGTGGTTTCCGTTCCACTTGTCGCGAGTCTCCTATTGGAGCCGGACCGTTGTGGTGCCGCTCCTGGTCCTGCAGGCCTTGAAGCCGCGGGCACGCAATCCGCGCGGCGTACGCATCGACGAGCTTTTCCCGGGACGGCGTCCTCGTGCGCGCCGATGGGCGAGGGCGCCACATCAAGCGCGCGCGCGCTTTGCCGTCTTCGCCGCCATCGACGCGGCTTTGCGGCTGGTGGAACCCTTGATTCCCCAACGGCTTCGCCGACGCGCGATCAAAAAAGCTGTCGCATTCGTGACCGAGCGACTCAATGGAGAAGAGGGCCTCGGAGCGATCTTTCCGGCCATGGCGAACACGGTGATGATGTTCGACGCGCTGGGCTATGCGCGTGACCATCCGCACTTTGTCACCGCGCGAAGAGCGATCGACAAGCTGCTCGTCGTCACTCGCGAGGAAGCGTATTGTCAGCCTTGCGTGTCGCCGGTATGGGACACCGTTCTCGTCTGTCAATCGCTGCTGGAGGTCGGCGACAATCAGACGCGCACGGCCGCGCGCGACGGTCTCGCGTGGCTCGAGAAGCGCCAGGTCCTCGATGCCGTGGGCGATTGGGCGGATCAGCGGCCGCACGTTCGTCCCGGCGGCTGGGCGTTCCAGTACGCGAATCCGCACTATCCCGATCTCGACGATACGGCCGTTGTCGTGATGGCGATGGACCGGTTCGCGCGTCGCCGCGTCATGCGTGGCGAACCGGACTTCCGCGGAGCCATCGACCGCGGACGCGAATGGGTCCTCGGCTTGCAGAGCGCAAACGGCGGATGGGGCGCTTTCGACGTCGACAACACCAGCGAATACCTGAATCACATACCGTTTGCCGATCACGGGGCGCTCCTGGACCCGCCGACCGCCGACGTCACCGCGCGTTGCGTCAGCATGATCGCCCAGCTCGGTGATGCGGCGGACGCTCCGGTGCTGGCGAAAGCGCTCGGGTTCCTGCGGCGGAACCAGGAAGACGACGGCAGCTGGTATGGACGCTGGGGAATGAATTATGTCTACGGGACGTGGTCGGTCCTTTGCGCCTTGAGCGCGGCGGGTATGAGTCCGGACGCGCCGGAAATTCGACGCGCGGTCGCCTGGCTGATCGCGGCGCAGAACGAGGACGGCGGCTGGGGCGAGACCGGCGACAGCTACCGGCTCGACCACCGCGGCCTGGAACGGGCGCCGAGCACGGCTTCGCAGACGGCTTGGGCCTTATTGGGACTGATGACGGCGGGCGAAGAGCGCAACCCCGCCGTCGAGCGCGGCATCGATTACCTGGTGCGTCGTCAGGGCGCGGACGGCTTCTGGCGCGAGCCGCAATTCACCGCGACCGGCTTCCCGCGGGTGTTCTATCTGCGCTATCACGGTTACGCGAAATTTTTCCCGCTATGGGCGCTCGCCCGCTACCGCAACCTTGCACAGTCTGGCGAGCGCCGGGTGCGTTTCGGCATGTGAGCACCCGGCCCGCCGCCTCGCGTCCGGTCGTCGCGGTCACGGGGCTGGCCAAGGAAGCGCGCATCGCCGCGGGGCCCGGCGTGCGCGCGATCGCCGGTGGCGGAAGCGCGCCTGCGCTTGCCGCCGCGCTCGAGCGTGAGCTTGCGCGCGGCGCCGGCGCGGTGATGAGCTTCGGCATTGCGGGCGGACTCGTCGAGGAACTGGTCCGCGGAACCTGGCTCGTGGCTCGCGCCATCGTCACGCCGACGGAGCGCTGGCCGTGCGAC
>VBCS01000124.1 GCA_005888955.1 Betaproteobacteria bacterium | reverse complement strand
GGTGGCACGGCGTTTGCGCACGCAAACGACGTGACGCCGCGATGGGGTCCGCTCCAACGAATTGTTATGCGGCACCGCTACCACACACCGATGTCCACTTCGGCAAATAGAAGATCTATCTGTATCGGACAAGCGTGCAATGCTCCCTCTGATACAAGCGCTTCAAGTAGGCCATCAGATTTGGGAATTCGCTAACTAGGCCCTGCTCGTGACCAAAGTTGATTGTGTAGCCAACGATAATGTCCGTGACTGTGAAGCGATCTTCGACGAGATAGGCGGTCGTTCCCAATACTTCCTCCAGCGCTGCCGCGCTTCGTCTGAACATCATGGAATTTTGCTGAATAATTGCCGGCACGTGTTGATCTTTGGGTAACACAAAATCCAGAGAGTTGAGTTCGGTGCTCGAGACCCAGGGCTCCATCTCGGTAAGCGCGAAACAAACCCATTGATCGTGGAGGGCACGTGACCACGTCCCCGGCTTAGCGACGAGATCTTTTTCAGGTACCAAGTCCGCGATCGCGGTGGAGATAGCGGCAGATTCGAATAGGGGCCTACCGTCAATGATTGCTGCCGGAAGTTTGCCTAGAGGGTGAACCTTCCGGAGTTCTTCGCTACCAATGATGTCCGGCCGGTTACCTATCGATTCATACTCCAGACCTGCTTCAAGGAGCGTCCAACGACACCGGGCGGATCTAGTAGGACCCAGTTCGAAGAGCTTGATACTTGGCTTTCGTTTCATCACTCCGCAGCTTCAGAGATGCTATGTCCAACTACAGGAGGCGGCGAAGGCTCGATTCCAGTCAGAGCCTGGCCCTCGCTATGCCGTATAACGAAGCAAGCTAACCGGCGCCGAGCGGACGGCGCGTAAGCGCCGCCGGCGAGGCGTCCGAGGTTGACCGAGAGGTTAGGCTTCGTCCAACTCATGAATCCGAAGGCAAAAAGCGCGCATCAATGTACACCCAAGCCCGTTTCCCCGAAGCAAGCATTGCTGCCACTCGTTTGTACGTGGCGACCTGCTCGTATTGATCCGCGGCAGCGAGCTCGGCGTTGGTAATCTCGAATACTGTCCCACTCACACGACTGTCGTTTCTGCCATTGAAGGTGGTCGTTTCGAAGCCTAACGATCAAGTGGAGCGGCCGGGGCAGACTGGTGAACGCAGCCACGCCGGTTCACGATCCGCTCGAACGCGTTGTTAGGCGTCCACATCTTGGATAGCATCAGGACTCACTCCATGCTCCGCCAAGATCGCTCGCAGTACCGCGGCGCCACTTTCACCGTTGTACAGGGCGGCGGCCAGGCCGGCTCGCTTCGCAGCATCCACGTTTTCCGATCGATCGTCGATAAATAGGACGCACTGCGATGGGAGATCCAGCATCTCAAGTACACGCCTAAAGAACGCAATGTCTGGTTTTGCGAAGCCTAAACGACATGAATAAAACTCTTCGACGAAGAGTGCTTTGTACCCCAGACCTTCCGACATGTGGCGCGCGCGTCCGGCTTGCTGATTGCTCGCAATGTGGCAGGGCATCCCCGCATGTCGCAGCAAGCGGACCACAGCAATCACGTCGTCATAGGGTCGGATCGCATTCAACACGTGCGCCGTGTCAGCAAAGCACTCCGAGCGGTTCCACCTAGAAAGGGTCTCCATCAGTGCCGAATCAAAGCCACTGGGCGCGCAAAGGTGGGCCAGCTCTGTTTCAAGGATATCGCGCAAAAATGGATCTACTTCCGCGATGTCGACCGCCCCCAAGATTGGCATTAGTGCTTCTCGCCACCACACGGACGGGCGTTGGAGCACTCCATCAGCATCGAAGAGAATCGCTTTGATCTGCGGCTTGTCTTGCATCGCGGCCTGCACCTACGGACGCCTAACGAAACAAGCTAACCGGCGGCCCGCTGCGCGGGCGAAGCCCCGCATGCGGGACGTCCGCGTTGAGCGACGGGTTAGGCGGCATGGCGATGAATTGGTTGGCCCGATGGCAAAAATGGAAGCTTGCGGCGAGTTGCGCGAAGCCGCGAATGACCGGAATGATCCATCACTGAATCACCTCGTCCGCGCGCTGCAGCAGCGATGGCGGGATGGTGATGCCGAGCGCCTTTGCGGTCTTCAGGTTAATTACCAGCTCGAACTTGGTTGGCTGCTCCACCGGAATATCGGCGGGCTTCGCGCCCTTGAGAATCTTGTCAACGAAGCTGGCTGCGCTGCGCCAATGCCACGCGTTGGACGAAAGATAGGACATCAAACCGCCGGCAGCGACAAACTCGCGGCCGCCGAAACTGGAGGGCACCTGGGAGCCAAGCGTCAGCTCGATGATGCGGACACGATGCCTAAAAAACATCGGGTCGTTCACGACTACGAGCGCGCCGCCTTTGGCGCGCGCGATCGCCCCGTCCAGTTCGCCTTCCGCCGCGACGTCGATACGATCGAGGCGCAGGCCAAGAGTCTTTGCGCGCAGCGACATCGCGTCAAAGAAGAATCCGTTGGCAGGGTTGGCGCTGCTCATCAGCGTGCTGACTCTCTTGAGTTGCGGCACGGCCGCGGACAGCAGCTCCACTTGCTTGGAAAGAACCTCCGCGCCCGCCGCCGAAGTGCCGGTCAGGTCGCCGCCTGGCCGGGCCAGGCTTGCAACGAACTTCGACCCCACCGGGTCTCCGGCGTTGACCATGACGATGGGCAGACCGGGAGCACCCTCACGCGCCGCGCGGATGCTCGCCGTGCCGAAGGCAAGGATCAGCGCCACCGGGAGCGCCTTGAGTTCGGCGGCGAGTTCGCGCTGGCGCTGCGGATTCAAACCCGCCCAGCGGATTTCGATCAAGAGGTTCTTTCCTTCGACCCAGCCCAGGTCCCGCAGACCCAGACGAAACTCTTCCAAGTCGATCCGGCCCCCCGGTGTCGGTTCGGTGTACGGAGCAAGCAATCCAATCCTGAAGACCTTGCCCGTCTGCTGTGCGCGAACCGCGAGCGGCTCGAGCAGGCATGTGCCGGCAACGAGGGTGACGAATGTCCGCCGGTCCATCACTGGATCACCTCGTCCACGAATGGAAGTCCAATCATAAGTATGCCTTCCAGTTTAGCCCCATGCCTGCCGCCGGATGACTGCTTTCGGAATACTCGCGCGTCGCTGCCGAATGCTTTTCGTTGGCCGATCTCAGACGGCATCCTTCGGATTGCCGCCTAACGAACCAAGCTAACCGGCGCGCCAGCGAGGTGCGCAACGTAGCGATGATGCGCGCTTGTACGATGCGATTGAAGCCACGCCGACGGCGCGTCCGGGTTGCGCGAGAGGTTAGGCCCCATGACGCAACCGCTATTGCTCGACCAGATGATCGGCCTGTAAGAGGAGGGTCTGCGGGATTGTTATCCCAAGCGCCTTGGCGGTCTTCAGGTTGATCGCCAGCACATATCGCGTAGGCTGCTCGAATGGAAGATCCGCCGGTTTCGCGCCCTTCAGAATGCGGTCGACGTAGCCTGCCGCTTTCCGAAAATTGTCGGCCAGGTCCACGCCGTAGGACATCAGGGCGCCATCGTCGACGTACTGCTTATCGGAAAAGATCGTAGGCAGTTTCGCCTTTGCCGCTAAGCGGAGAATGCTGACTCTCGTGAACAGGCTGGCAGCGCCGAAGCCAATCAGTGCGTCGGCGTTATTACGTTCGATTTCGGCCCAGGCACGTTCGACGTCTTCGGGACCGCGAAGCTCGATGGGAATGATGGTTACTCCAAGCCTGCGGGCCGCAATTTCGAGCTTGGCGAGGACGAGTGCTGCATATCCCTCTCCCACGCCATACAGGGCGGCGACCCTCGAGATTCGAGGCGCCGCTTGCCGAAGGAGCTGCAGACGTTTACCGACTTCCTCTGCGACATCGGAGGTGAGACCGGTGACGTTCCCACTTGGACGAGCGAGGCTCTGCACGAGCCCTTCCTCCACTGGAAAGTAAGAAATCGCCGCTACGATGGGAATCGACTTCGTCGCACGCTGCGCCGCGCGGATGTTCGGATTGACACCGGTGACGAGCACGTTAACCTTTGCGCGTACTAGATCGTCTGCGAGCCCTTGCAATCGCTCCGGGTTCCCGTCAGCGAAGCGATATTCGATCAGGATGTCGCGACCGACGCTGTAGCCGCGCTCCGTGAGTCCGCGTTCGAAGGCCTCGATAAGATGAGTTTGAGTCTCTCGCGGTGAGATGGTCAAGTAACCGATCCGGGGAGCCTTTGTCGGCTGTTGGGCAATGGCGGGCGCAAGCAATATAGAAACGCCGAATGCCACGGCGGCGATGGCTCGGAGATTCATGACACTCGACGCTCGGTGCACGGCGGCATATCAAATTCGCGCAGAAAGGGGCCTAACGAACTAAGCTAACCGGCGCCGAGCGGACGGCGCGTAAGCGCCGCCGGCGAGGCGTCCGGGTTGAGCGCGAAGTTAGGCTTCAATCGCTCATGCGGATTCGCTGAAAGCGAGCCGAAGACGGTTGCCAAACGAAGACCGAGCATGAGCTCTCCCGTAAGCAGAAGCTAATGCTCGGGAGGTGAAACTGTATTGTCAAGGGCTCACCCCGCCCGCATTCAAAGTAGCCCTTGCCACAGGCTGTACGAAAGCTGGTTTTGGAGGGCCGAATGGTTTCGAGAACGAATCGTTGCGGCGAAGAAGATTCAGGGGTCGCTTCGAAGAGTTTGATCGCACGGGCGGTGCCGTCTCCACGACGCAAGAACGCGAAGATTGCCCAGCCCGTGCCACCCTTGCGAAGAAGAATCCACGCGTCATCGACAAAACCGTCGCCGTTAAAGTCCCCTCGAATGTGGAATGGAGAAGCTGTTCCTTCCCATTCGCCAGTGCGATCGCTAGGGTTCGGAAAACGCCAACCGGACGGGGTCAAGGAGGCAGCCCAGCCCTGCGGCGCCCAAAGAAATACTTCTAACGTTAAAAGGATCGATCGCATGCAACGCGATCCGAATTGAAGCCTAACGAACTAAGCTAACCGGCCGCGAGCGGACGGCGCGCCAGCGCCGCCGGCGAGCGGTCCGGTTGAGCGCGTGGTTAGCCGTCATCGTTTCTATGAGTCTTGGTCTGGTCCTCTGAATCCTACATATGCAAGGAGCGCGCCTAGGGCGAATAGGAACAAGGTAGCGGTCCACCAGGCTGTCGGAGGGCCTTCGCCTGGTCCGATGCTCGCTACCATAAGGAATACGCCGATGCCGATGAGTATCCAATTGCGCTCACGCGGCACGCGCGGCTTGCTCTCTAAGTCGGGAGGAGAGTTCATCTCGTCGGGCTCACTTTTCCGAGCGAAGCATTCGAATCCTTGTTCAGTTAACCATCGCACGCAGCTGCGCATCCCATTTTGAGTGACGGCTAACTAGAAATAGACGTCCTAATTGACGGATAAAAAGGCGTCATCGCATACCGCGAAGTGTGCATCGCGCCCAAAATTCGCCGACAAATCAATGACTGCCCTCCGAATATCGCGTCCTAACGATCGGCGGCGCGCGATCGTGCCGTCACGCGCTTCGAGCCTCTATCTCTCCTGCGCCTTGAACATCGTCGTCACACTCGTCACCAGCGTCGCCAGGTCAGAAAGGTTCGACGGCACGATCAGCGTGTTGCCGGTCTTGGCGAGATTGGCGAACGCAGCCACGTACTGCTCGGCAACCTTGAGATTGACCGCGCTGATGCCGCCCGGCGAGTTGATCGCTTCGGCCACCTGTCGAATCGCCTGGGCATTGGCCTCGGCGATCGACAGGATCGCCGCCGCCTGGCCTTGCGCGGTGTTGATTTCGGCTTGCTTCACGCCCTCCGACTGCGCGATGGCCGCCGCGCGCGCGCCGGCGGCGAGGTTGATCTGCTCCTGCTGGCGGCCTTCGGACGTCGCGATAACCGCGCGTTTCTCGCGCTCGGCGGTGATCTGCGCCTGCATCGCGTGCAGGATTTCCTTCGGCGGTGTCAGATCCTTGATCTCGTAACGCAGCACCTTCACGCCCCAATTCCCGGCTGCCTGGTCGAGGGCGGCGACGACGAGACCGTTGATGTGATCGCGCTCCTCGAATGTGCGGTCGAGCTCCATCTTGCCGATCACGCTGCGCAGCGTCGTCTGCGCGAGCTGCGTGATCGCGACCCTGAAATTGCTCGACCCGTACGAGGCGAGCCTGGGATCGGTGACTTGGAAATACAGAATGCCGTCGACCTGCAGCTGCGTATTGTCCTTGGTGATGCAAATCTGGCTGGGGACATCGAACGGGATTTCGCGCAGGTCGTGCTGATACGCGACGCGATCGACGAACGGCAGCACGAAGTTGAGCCCCGGAGCCAGCACCGCATGGAACCGCCCGAAGCGCTCGATGACCAGCGCATGCTGCTGCTGAACGATGCGGATCGTCTTGATGATGACGATGACGGCCACGATGAATAACGCGAGCGTGACGGCCGAAGATCCAAGCGGCATGATGTTCTCCATCGATTAAGCGCCGTCCGGGCGCCGGTCGGACAGCAGCAATACCGATCCGCGCATTCCGGTGATGTACATGGTCTCCGCTCGCGACGTCTCGGGCGCCGCAACTTCGGCGTCCCAGGTGCTGCCACGATACGCGACGCGCGCGATGCCGCCCGGACCCCAGCTCTTCACCTGCACCATCTGACCGACATCGAGGCCCGGTTGCGCAGGAGTGCTAGCGGCCAAGGTCCGCTTCCAGCGCTGCAGCAGCATCGTCCCCACGACGCCCAATGCCCCGGCGATCAGCCATTGCACCGGAATCGGCGCGCCGAGCCATGCGGCGACGCCGCCACAGGCGACCGCAATCCCGACGGCGAGCAGGTAAAAGGTCCCCGTCAACAGCTCCGCCGCGATCAATGCCGCCGCGGCGATCCACCACATCCAGTACGCACTCATCGCTCCCTCCTCCAAACCTAGGATAAAGGAAATCCCGCGCTGCCGGGCGCCGGACGCGATACATGCCAAAAACAGATAACCGAGGGGTTGTGAAGCCCCGGAGAGGCCCCAGATTCGAGTATAATTAGTTGTTTTGGATCAGACCCTTCGCGACGCTTAGCAGAGGAAAGCATGCCGATTTACGAATACCGGTGCGCGGCCTGCGGGCATAAGCTCGAAGCGCTGCAAAAATTCACCGAAGCGCCGCTGTCCGACTGCCCTGTCTGCGGCAAGAAGAGCCTCTCCAAGCTCATCTCGCTCGCGGGATTCCACCTCAAAGGCAGCGGCTGGTACGCAACCGATTTCAAGAATTCCGGCGCGAAACCGGCCGCAAAGTCCGACGCGGGCAAAGATGCGGAATCCAAGCCGGTAGAAGCCAACAAGTCGGACGCAGGCAAAGATGGGGAATCCAGGCCAGCGGAAGCCAAGAGCACCTCCCAAGGCGACAGCAAGAGCGCGAACACTGGCGAAACGGCAACCGCGGCGTCGCCTCCCGCGGCCGCAACTGTTCCTACCGCTAACGAGCGGTGAGACCGACGACACAGTGAGACGTTACCTGATTGCGGGGCTGCTGGTCTGGGTGCCGCTCGGCATCACGATCTGGGTACTGGTCTGGCTGGTGACGACACTCGACCAGACGCTGCTACTGGTTCCCGAGAGCGCGCGTCCCGAGGCCGTGGTCGGCTTCCATATCCCGGGCCTCGGCGTGCTCCTGAGTCTGGCCATCCTGCTCCTCACCGGCATCATCGCCGCCAATTTCTTCGGTGCGCGCCTGATCCTGTTCTGGGAGTCGGTGCTGGGCCGCATCCCGGTGGTGAAGTCGATCTACTCGAGCGTCAAGCAGGTGAGCGACACGCTGCTCTCCGAGAGCGGCACGGCGTTTCGCAAGGCGCTCCTGGTGGAGTATCCGTATCCGGGTAGCTGGACGATCGCGTTCCTGACCGGCGCCCCTGCCGCCGAGATCGCGGAGGACTTGCCCGGTGAGCACGTGAGCGTCTACGTCCCGACGACGCCCAATCCGACGTCGGGGTTCTTTCTGATGCTGCCGAAATCGCGCGTCCACGAGCTCGACATGACCGTGGACCAGGCATTGAAGTACATCATCTCGATAGGTGTCGTCGCGCCGAAGTCGCGTCACGTCGGCGCTCCCCCACAGATCGCCGTCACGGCAGCCCCCGCTGCCCGAAATTGACCGTGTAACCGCGCCTCGCCGACCGCACGCGTGGCGGCGCGCGACCGCGCCCTCTTGCCCGCACCCGAATTCGCTGCTTTGGACCTTGGATGATCCGTCGGAGAAAAACTTGAAACGCCTGACCCAGACGGTCACCGTCTGCGGCTGGGTGCATCGGCGCCGCGATCACGGCGGCGTCATTTTCATCGATCTGCGCGATCGCAAAGGTCTGGTGCAGATCGTCTGCGATCCCGATCGCGCGGCGACCTTCGCCGTCGCGGAAAAGCTGCGCCACGAATTCGTCATCGGGGTGGCGGGCCTCGTGCGGCCGCGCCCCGAAGGCACCGTGAATCCGGACCTTGCGAGCGGCGAGATCGAGATCCTCGCGCACGAGATCGAGATCCTCAATATCGCGCAGACGCCGCCGTTCCAGCTCGACGACGAGAATCTGTCGGAAACGGTCCGCCTGCAGCACCGCGTGATCGACCTGCGCCGCCCGCAGATGCAAAAGAACCTTCAGCTTCGCTACCGCGCGGCCGTCGCCGCGCGCCGCTATCTCGATGCCCGGGGCTTCATCGACATCGAGACGCCGGTGCTCTACAAGTCGACGCCGGAAGGCGCGCGCGAATTCCTCGTGCCTTCGCGCGTCCATCACGGGCTGTTCTACGCGCTGCCGCAGTCGCCGCAGCTGTTCAAGCAGATGCTGATGATGGCGGGTTTCGACCGCTACTACCAGATCGTCAAGTGCTTCCGCGACGAGGATTCGCGCGCCGACCGTCAGCCCGAGTTCACGCAGATCGATATCGAGACCTCGTTTCTGACCGAGCTCGAAATCCGCGAAATCATGGAAGGGCTGGTGCGGCAGATGTTCAAGGACGCGATGCAGGTCGAGCTGCCGGACCCGTTTCCAGTCATGAAATACGCGGACGCGATGCGCGACTACGGCATCGACAAGCCCGATCTTCGCGTGGCGCTGAAGCTGACCGAGCTCACCGACCTGATGCAGAGCACCGAGTTCAAGTTGTTCCGCACCGCGGCCGAGCTGCCGAACGGTCGCGTCGCCGCACTGCGCGTTCCCGGCGCCGGCGGCGGCGAGCGCGCGCTCACCCGCAAGGAGATCGACGATTACACGGGGTTCGTCAAGATCTACGGTGCCGGCGGTCTCGCGTACGTCAAGGTCAACGATGCGGCGAAGCCGAACGAGGAAGGTCTGCAATCGCCGATCGTGAAGTTCCTGTCGCGCGAGATCCTGCAGGCGATCATCGAGCGCACTGGCGCGCAAACGGGGGATTTGATCTTCTTCGCCGCCGACCGGGAGAAAGTCGTCAACGATTCGCTGGGGGCGCTGCGGGCGAAGGTCGGGCACGACCGGGGCTTCGCCGAAGAAGGTTGGAAACCTTTATGGATCGTCGATTTTCCGATGTTCGAATACGACGAAGACCGCAAGAGTTGGGTTGCGCGGCATCATCCGTTCACCTCGCCCAAGGACGGTCACGAAGCGCTGATGAAAACCGATCCGGCCCACGCGATGGCCAAGGCGTACGACGTCGTGCTGAACGGCTGGGAGATCGGCGGCGGCTCGGTGCGCAACCATAAGCCGGAGATGCAGGCGAAGCTGTTCGAGGCGCTCGAGATCGGTCCCGAGGAGCAGCGGCAGAAGTTCGGCTTCCTGCTCGACGCGCTTACGTACGGCGCGCCACCGCACGGGGGCATCGCCTTCGGCTTCGACCGCATCGTCGCGTTGATGGCGGGCGCCGAATCGATCCGCGACGTGATCGCGTTCCCCAAGACGCAGCGCGCACAGGACCTGCTGGTCGGGACACCGGCGCCGGTCTGCGAGCAGCAACTGCGCGATCTGCACATCAAGATCCGCTGAAGCGCCCCCTCATGATCCAACCGGCCCAACGCCGCATGCTTACCATTGCCGGCCGCGTGCTTGTGTGCACTCTCCTCGCGCTGGGGCCGCTCCCATCCGTCGGCAAAGGACCGCCGCCATCCGAAATCGCAGCACAGGATCTGCCGGCGGAAGCCCGCACTACGCTCGCGCGCATTCGCGCGGGCGGGCCGTTTCCATACGAGCGCGACGGTGTCGTTTTCGGCAACCGCGAACGCCTGCTGCCGCCCAGGCCACGCGACTACTACTACGAATACACCGTGCCGACTCCGGGCGAGAAGAGCCGAG
>VBCS01000514.1 GCA_005888955.1 Betaproteobacteria bacterium | reverse complement strand
GCAACGCGCAATCGGTGGTCCTACTGCATCAGGAAGGGCCTTTAACTCGTGTACACCACGAACGGTTTGATACAGGTCCCACGCCCTCTCCGATTCGGCTCGGATCGCAGCGCGTGCTCCGCCGCACCGTAACCAACGACTCCTCCGGCCGCGGGTACACTTGCGGCAGCTACTTGATCCGGAATCTAGTCTCCAATACGAGTGCCTCGCCCTGCCGGCGGTTTATCACTGCGAGCGCAGGTTAGCCCCGCGACGCGGCGAGATCGACTATGACTCTTGACGGCGCAGCCTGCGCCGCGCAACATTCGCACCTCCGCGCCGGCCAGAAGCAGGCGCGGGCTTCCCGCAACACTCCCCACTTGACGCTATCCGCGTGTATCGGGGCCTCTGGAGGACCAACAATGAATTGCAATGTGCGAACGACGCGACAAATGCTCAACAGCCTTGTCGTCGCCGCAGTAGCGGCATTCGGCCTTGTCATCGCCGGCACGTCAGTGGCGACGCCCAACGACGACGCGACATCCACGCAGGCAAGCCAGGACACGAGCTCGGCGCTCGTGCAGCTCAACGGCGATCCGCTGTCGACGTACATCCGTACGAAGCCGCCGCAAGGTAAGAAGATCGATTTCTATAGCAACACGACAAAGTCCTACCGGGCGCAGCTCTCGGCGCTTCGCAATGACTACAAGCAATGGCTGAAAACGAACGTCCCTCAGGCAAAGGTCACCAGCGAGTTCGACATTTCACTGAACGCGGTCGCCGTGCAGCTCAACGGCGCGACGCTCGCGCAGGTGGCGGCAGCGCCGCAGGTCAAGCATGCCGAGTACGAAGGCTTGTATCACCCGACCGTTGTCGACATCGATTCGGCGCTGATCAGCGCGCCGCAGGCATGGGCGGCGGGAGGCAGCAAAGGCGATGGGGTCAAGATCGCCATCGTCGATACCGGCATCGATATTACGCATCCGTGTTTCAGCGATGCAGGTTACGGGACGCAGAACCAGCTCGGCGATCACAGTTTCACGAACAACAAGGTAATCGCGGCCAAGGTGTTCAACAACAAGACGCCGAGCCAGAAGTACACGCCGGAGGCGCTGCAGGATCACGGCACGCACGTCTCAGGCACGGCCGCGTGCAACGAGAATACGCCCGCGCCCGTCAACGGCGTCACGACGTACAACATGTCCGGTGTCGCACCGAGAGCGCTGCTCGGCAATTACAACGTGTTTCCAGGTCAAGTCAGCAACGCGCGATCCGAAGACATCGTCAACGCGCTCGAAGCGGCGTATGCCGACGGATTCGACGTCGCCAACATGAGCCTGGGCGGTACCCACGGCAAATCAGGCAATATCGGATTTGCGGATCTGCTGACGATCGCCGTCGACAACCTTGACCAGGCGAACATGGTCATCGCGGTCGCCGCCGGCAATTCCGGACCCGGTCACTACACGATCGAATCGCCGGGATCGGCCGCGCGGGCACTGACAGCGGGCGCCTCCACGGTGGGACATTTTATCGGCGCACCGGTGACCGTCGGCGGAAACACGTATGGCGCGGCGGCCGGAGACTTCGCGACGGTCAACGCCGACCTGACAGCGCCGCTCGGCGTCGTTTCGGGAGGCGGCGTGAACGGACTCAGTACTGCGTGCTCGGCTTTGCCGGCGAACAGCCTGACCGGCATGATCGCGCTGATCGCGCGCGGGACGTGTACGTTCTCGACCAAGATCCGCAATGCGCAGGCCGCGGGAGCCTTAGCGGCCCTCGTGTCGAACAACGTTCTCGGCCCTCCGATCGCGATGAGCCAAGACGGCACGCCGGACCAGCCGACGATTCCGGCCTACATGGTGACGCGCAGCAACGGCGCGGTGCTCGCGACCCTCAACGGCGCATCGACTACCATCGGCGCAACGCTCGCGTACTTTCAGGATCCGGCCGATAACGACTTCATGGCCGGATTCAGCAGCCAGGGTCCGACCGACGTCGACTTCCGCGTCAAGCCGGACGTCGTGGCGCCGGGCGTCAATGTGCTGAGCTCGATCCCGCACCAGTTCTGCGATGCGCCGGCGACCGTAGGATGCTTCGCGTTCTTCCAGGGCACGTCGATGGCCACGCCGCATCTCGCCGGCTCCGCCGCCGTGGTTCGCGGCGCGCATCCGACGTGGTCAGCCGCGCAAGTGCGTTCGGCGGTCGTCAACACTGCCGATACCGGCGTACTGAAGAGCGCAACGACAGGGGCGTTCGTGTCCGACGTCAACCTGATCGGGACCGGTCGCGAGAATCTGCTCTCGGCCGTCGGGGTTGGCGCCGGATTGGATCCGGTCAGCGTGAGTTTCGGCGCGGTGCCGTCGGGAAGCGGTCAGACGCTGACGTTCGATGTCACGATCACCAACCTGGGCGCCTCAGCGGCCAATTGGTCGGTCGCGGTAGGTGCAGGCAGTGGCGGCGTCGCGTATTCGGTCTCGCCCAATTCCGTCTCGCTCGCATCGGGCGCATCGACGGTGGTGACGATCACGATGACTGCCGCGAAGGGCGC
>VBCS01000513.1 GCA_005888955.1 Betaproteobacteria bacterium | reverse complement strand
GGTCTCATCGTCGTATCGCTGTGGAAGATGGGCTTCTCACCCTTCACCGAAGGCGACGGCGCCGCCGGCTGGCTCGCGCATCTCGGTGCCGAATGGGTGCTGCTGACCAACCTCCTGGGACTCTTGCTCGGCTTCGCGCTTCTGTCCAAGCACTTCGAAGCGAGTCGCGTGCCCGATTGGCTGCCCAAGTTCCTGCCCGACGACTGGAAAGGCGGCTTGGTGCTGCTGGTGATGATCTTCGTGCTGTCCTCGTTTCTCGACAATATCGCCGCCGCGCTGATCGGCGGGACCATCGCCGGCGTAGTGTTTCGCGGCAAGATACATATCGGGTACCTCGCGGCGATCGTCGCGGCGTCGAACGCCGGCGGCTCGGGCAGCGTCGTCGGCGACACGACGACGACGATGATGTGGATCGACGGCGTGCACCCGTTGCAGGTGCTCGAAGCCTACATCGCCGCCGGCACGGCGATGCTGATCTTCGGCATTCCGGCGTCGATACAGCAGCAGCGCTACTCGCCGATCGTGCGCGAGCCGCCCAAGGGTATCGTCGTCGACTGGGCGCGCGTGTTCATCGTCGCGGTGATCCTCGTCGCCGCGATCGTCGTCAACGTCATCGTCAACGTCCGCTTCAACGAAATCTCCGACCGGTTCCCGTTCATCGGCGCCGCGGTCTGGGTTGCGCTGCTTGCTTGTGTGCCGTTGCGCCGGCCGGCGTGGGAAGAGCTGCCGAACGCGGTGAAGGGCAGCATTTTCCTGCTGTCGCTCGTGCTCGCCGCGTCGATGATGCCCGTGCACAAGCTGCCCGATGCGTCATGGAAGGTCGCGATGGGGCTCGGGTTCGTCTCGGCGGTATTCGACAACATCCCGTTGACCGCGCTCGCGCTCAAACAGGGCGGCTACGACTGGGGCTTCCTCGCTTATGCGGTCGGTTTCGGCGGCTCGATGATCTGGTTCGGGTCGTCGGCGGGCGTCGCGCTCTCGAACATGTACCCCGAAGGCAAGGACGCGATTGCGTGGGTGCGCGGCGGGTGGCACGTGGCGATCGCATACGTCATCGGCTTTTTTGTGATGCTCGCCGTCCTGGGATGGTATCCGCAGCCGAAGCATCAAGTCCCGATGTCTGCGCCAACAGCTTCGAGCGTCGCTCCCGCTGCGACGCACTAATGCGCGAAGTCGCGATCACCGAGGAGTGCGGAGTCTGCTTTTGTAGCGCCGAATTCATTCGGCCGCACCGGTCCATGGTGCGTCGCATGCGAATGAATTCGCACCTACGTAACCCGTCGGTCTGCGTTTTTTTGTAGGGCCGAATTCATTCGGCCGCACCGGTTCATGGTGCGCGGGGTGCGAATGAATTCGCAGGAAACCCGTTGGGCTGCGTTTTTTCGGTCTTAACGCTCCCAATGCCCGGGCACGAAGCGCCAGCGTGGGCCGGCCTCGACCCACTGGGCGGGCACCCAGTGCCAGCCGCGACGCTCGCGCACCCAATGGCCGTTGACCCAGATGTGGCGATGGCCGTTCCAGCGCCAGTAGCCGGAAACCCAGACATAACCCACGCGGGGCGGCGGGACGACGACTATCCGCGGCGGTGGTGGCGCGGCATTGATCTCGATGGCAACGGACGCAGCCTGGCTCGCGCCTGCTCCGAACGCGGTCGTACCGGCGATCAGGATGCAAAGAGCGATTCGACGCAGCGACATGTTCTGTCTCCTGTGGGAAAGCCGGTCCGCCCGACTCAGTGAGCGAGCGGCGCCGACTGCCCAAAAAACGACCTTCCCGGCATGCCGGTTGACCGGACTTGCGCGGCTGCCGCGCCTATACGACGAGGATATGGACCCGGAACGGGCCATGTGCGCCGAGGACGATCGTCTGCTCGATGTCGCCGGTCCGCGATGGACCCGAGATCAGGTTGACCGCGCGCGGCAGTGCGCCGCGCTCGCGACGCATCAGGGCGAAGGCGTCCTCCATGCCGTCGACGATGCGCTCGGCAGATACGACGGCGACGTGCGTGTCGGGCAGCAGCGCCGTCGCGGTCGGCGTATCC
Source organism: Betaproteobacteria bacterium (assembly GCA_005888955.1). GTDB lineage: Bacteria > Pseudomonadota > Gammaproteobacteria > Burkholderiales > Casimicrobiaceae > PALSA-1003. The sequence goes on along the minus strand of VBCS01000513.1, from coordinate 1,510 downwards.
GCGCCGGTGAGTATGACCATGGTTCCGGTCTCGGCGATGGCGCAGAACGCACCGGTGATGCCGAGCCGGTCGCCGCCGGTCGTCGGCCGCGCCTCGATCGCGAGGCCGGCGCCGGCCCAGTCCAGCGCGGCGAATTCGGGCCAGCACACACCCGCGTGGGACTTCTGTGCGGAGAGCGCCGGCGGAAGCTGCAACCCATCGAGATAACGCGCAACGGCGGTCGGGATGACTGTCCGATCGGCGATGTGCTCGACCGTGCTCTCCATGTCGCGTGCGCGCTGCGTGAAGCGTTCGATGCGATCGCCGGTATGCCGGGGCCGGGGGCCCTGCGCGTGTCCGGCGATGATCGCCTCAGCGGCGGCGACCCCGGCAACGTCGCGCTCGCGCTTGCCGAGTGCCTTGCGCACGCGGCCCAGAACATTGTCGCGCGCCGTGCTCACTTGCCACCTTTACGAACGAAGGCGTCGATACGCGCAACACCGTCCTGGATCGCCTGCACCGACGCGGCGTACGAGAAGCGGATATGCTGGCCGTCGCCCGGAACGCGGCGGCCGAAATGGATGTCCGCCAGCACGGCGACGCCGGCCTCGTTGAGGAGCCGCTTGCGGAAAGCTTCCGAGTCGGCGCAGCGCGTGCGCTTGCAGGCTTCGGTAACGTTCGGCCACGCGTAGAACGCGCCTCCCGGCGTCTTGCACGTGAAACCCGGCACCCGGTTCAAAAGCTCGACGATCAGGTCGCGCCGCTTGAGAAACGAATGCCGCATCGCCTCCGCCGCATCCTGCGGACCGGTGATCGCCTCGACGGCCGCCCACTGACTGATCTGCGAGGCGCAGGATTCGGTGTTGGTGATCCAGCGGGTGAACACCGGCGCCAGAGCCCGGTTGGCGATAAAGCCGATGCGCCAGCCGGTCATCGCCCAGGTCTTCGACGCACCGTCGGAAATGATCGTGCGCTCGCGCATGCCGGGGAAGGTCGCAAGCGACACAAATTCGCCGTCGTAGAGCAGGCGCGAGTAGATTTCGTCGGCGAAGACCCACACCTGCGGATGCAGCCGCAGGATGTCGGCGATTGCCTCCAGATCGGTGCGCTTCAGGCTGCCGCCGGTCGGATTGTGCGGCGAGTTGAGGATCAACAGCCGCGTCTTCTCCGTGATCTTGGTCTCGAGCTCGTGCGGGTCGAAGGCGAAATCGCGCGCTTCGCGCAAGTGAATCGGCACCGGCACCGCGCCGTTGGCTACGATCTGCGACTCGTAGATCGGGAATCCGGGCACCGGATAGATCACCTCCTCGCCGGCGCCGTGATCGGTGACCGACGCGATGGTATACGCGATGAAAGGCTTGGCACCGGCACCTACGACGACCTCGTCGGGTGCGATGTCGAGTCTCCGCCGCGAGCCCATGTCGCGCGCCGCCGCGGCGCGCAGCTCGTCGATGCCCGCCGAGGGCGTATAGCCGTGCTTGCCGTCACGGATCGCCGCGATCGCAGCGTCCTGGATATTGACCGGCGTCGG
>VBCS01000512.1 GCA_005888955.1 Betaproteobacteria bacterium | reverse complement strand
CTGAAGGAGAGCAAGGTGAGCGCCTTGTCGACGGGCAGCCCGCGAATCTGGTCGGCGACGAGCCGGCCTTTCTGGGCCGACAGGCGTACGCCGCGCAGGATCGCTTTGGTTTCCATAATTGGCTCCTTACTTCCTCGGCGGCGTCGTTGGGGCAACGACCTTCTTATCGGCGGAGTGCGCCTTGAACGTGCGGGTCAGCGCGAACTCGCCGAGCTTGTGCCCAACCATGTTCTCCGAGACGTAGACCGGAATATGCTGCTTGCCGTTGTGAACCGCGATCGTCAGGCCGACGAAATCCGGCGTGATTGTCGAGCGCCGCGACCAGGTCTTGATCGGCCGCTTGTCGGACGTCGCCCGCGCCGCTTCGACCTTCGCCTGAAGGTGGTGATCGACGAACGGGCCCTTCTTGATCGAACGTGCCATCTTCCTATCCCTTCTTTACCGCATGCCGGCGCCGGATGATCATGCCGTCGGTGCGCTTGTTCTTGCGCGTGTGATAACCCTTGCTTGGCGTGCCCCAAGGCGACGACGGGTGGTGCCGTCCGCCACCGCCGTTCGTGCGGCCGCCCATCGGATGGTCAACGGGGTTCATGGCAATGCCGCGAACGGTGGGACGGATGCCACGCCAGCGCTGCGCGCCCGCCTTGCCGATCGAGCGCAGGTTGTGTTCCTCATTGCCGACCGAGCCGATGGTCGCGCGGCAGTCGACGTGGACCCTCCGGATCTCGCCCGAGTGCATGCGCAGCTGCGCGTGGGCGCCCTCGCGCGCCAGAAGTTGCACCGACGCGCCCGCCGAACGCGCGATCTGCGCGCCCTTTCCCGGCAGCATCTCGACACAGTGGATGGTCGTGCCGACGGGAATATTTCGCAACGGCAGGCAATTACCGGACTTGATCGGCGCATCCGAGCCGTTCATCAGCTGGGTGCCGGCGGCCAGGCCACGCGGCGCCACGATGTAGCGACGCTCGCCATCGGCGTAAAGCAGCAGTGCGAGGTGCGCGCTGCGATTGGGATCGTACTCGATCCGCTCCACCCTGGCGGCGATGCCGTCCTTGTTGCGGCGGAAATCGACGATGCGGTAGTGCCGCTTATGCCCGCCCCCCTGATGCCGCACGGTGATATGGCCGTTGTTGTTGCGGCCGGAACCGCGCTTCTTGCTCTCGGTGAGCTTCTCGAAGGGGCGCCCCCTGTGCAGATCGGGGTTAACGACCTTCACCAGCCCGCGGCGGCCGGGCGAAGTTGGTTTGACTTTGATGAGCGGCATGGCGTTATGCCTCTTGCGCGAAGTTGATTTCCTGGCCGGGCTTGAGGCTGACGTACGCCTTTTTCCAGTTGCGGCGCCGTCCGGTAAAAGCGCCGAAGCGCTTTTTCTTGCCGTGAACGTTCACGATCTGGACGCTCGCGACCTCGATTTTCTTCTCCTTCCACAGCAACTCGACCGCCCTCTTCACGTCTTTCTTGGTCGCATCGGGCCGCACGCGGAAGATGACCTGATTGTGCCGATCTGCGATTTGCGTCGCTTTCTCGGAGACAACCGGCGCCAGGAGAATCGTCATGAGGCGCTCCTCGTTGGCCTGGAGCGACGCGATCTTCGGTACCGCTTTGGTCGGGCTCATCCCAGGATCTCCTCGAATTGTGTGACCGCCGCCTTGGTCAGCAGCACGTTTTCGAAGCGGACCAGGCTCACGGGGTCGACCTCCTGCGTTTCCAGGACGAGGACATGCGGCAGGTTGCGCGCGGACAGGAAGACGTTCTCGTCGATCTTGTCGGTGACGACAAGCAGGGTGCCCGAAAGCCCGAGCGACTTGATCTTCTGCGCGAAGAGCTTCGTCTTCGGTGCGTCGAGCGCGATCTGCTCGACGACCGACAGCCTGCCCTCGCGGACGAGCTGCGACAGGATTGACGCGATCCCGGCGCGGTACATCTTGCGATTGACCTTCTGCGAAAAATTCTCGTCAGGCGAGCTCGGGAATATCTTGCCGCCACCGCGCCACAGCGGGCTGTTGGCCTGTCCCGCGCGTGCGCGCCCCGTGCCCTTCTGCTGCCAGGGCTTCTTGTGCGACTTGTTCACTTCGCCGCGCGACTTCTGCGCCCGGTTACCGCTGCGTGCATTCGCCTGGAACGCGGTGACGACCTGATGGATGAGCGCCTCGTTGTACTCGCGCGCGAACAGCGCGTCGGAGGCAGAGAGCGTCGCGGCGGGCTTGCCGCTATCGTTGATGAGCTTCAGGTCCATGATCAGGCCCCCTTCTTCGCCGGTGCCTTGACCGCGGGCCGGACGACGATGTGACCGCCGTCGGCGCCGGGTACCGCGCCCCTGACCAGCAGCAGGCCGCGCACAGCATCGATACGAACGACCTTCAGCGTCTGCACGGTGCGCTGCACATTGCCGTACTGGCCGGCCATGCGCTTGCCCGGAAATACTCGGCCCGGATCCTGCGCCATGGAAATCGAGCCCGGCTTGTTGTGTGAGAGCGAGTTGCCGTGCGAGGCGCGGTTCGAGCTGAAGTGGTGACGCGCGATCACGCCCGTGAAGCCGCGGCCCTTGGTCGTGCCCGACACATCGACCAACTGGCCGACGGCGAAGGTTTCGACGCTAATCGTTTCGCCGACCTTGAGCTTGGCGAGATCTTCCGTCGTCACCTGAAACTCCTTCTCGAGTTCCCCGGCCTCGACACCCGCCTTGGCAAGATGCCCGGCCTGCGCTTTGTTGACGCGGTTCGCACGGCGCTTGCCATAGGTTACTTGCACGGCAGCGTAGCCGTCGGTTTCAGGCGTTTTGATCTGCGTCACGCGATTGTTGGCGACGTCGAGCACCGTCACCGGGACCGCAGCGCCATCGTCGGTGAAAACCCGGGTCATGCCTACCTTGCGACCTACCAATCCCAGACTCATGTTTGTTATCCTTTCACGCCTCGCCGATTGCGATTGACCGGAGAGCTCATGTTGGCTACTGCAGTTTGATCTCGACGTCGACACCTGCCGGCAGGTCGAGCTTCATCAACTGGTCGACGGTCTTGTCGGTCGGGTCGATGATGTCCATCAGGCGCAGGTGCGTGCGGATCTCGAGCTGGTCGCGCGAGGTCTTGTTCACGTGCGGTGAGCGCAGGACGTCGAAGCGCTCGATCTTCGTGGGCAACGGCACCGGGCCCTTCACCACCGCGCCCGAACGCTTCGCCGTCTCGACGATCTCCTGTGCGGACTGGTCGATCAGCTTGTAGTCGAATGCTTTCAAGCGGATGCGGATTCTCTGGTTTTGCATGTCGATCCTTTATTCGATGACCTTGGCGACGACGCCGGCGCCCACGGTGCGCCCGCCTTCGCGAATGGCGAAGCGCAACCCCTCCTCCATCGCAATGGGCGCAATCAAGGTCACCGTCATCTGAATGTTGTCCCCCGGCATCACCATCTCGGTGCCCGCCGGCAACTCCACACTGCCCGTCACGTCCGTGGTGCGGAAATAAAACTGCGGCCGATACCCCGGAAAGAACGGCGTGTGCCGCCCCCCTTCTTCCTTGGACAGCACATAGACTTC